>JAFDVU010000100.1 GCA_018268835.1 Acidobacteriota bacterium
TTGAAAGGAATGGCGGGGACGACGGGGCTCGAACCCGCGACCTCCGACGTGACAGATTTGCGTTCTAGCCTTATCAAATCATGGGCTTACCTGTGTTTGCATGAGTTTGCAGGCGCCAGCGTCCGACATGGAATGTCATGAGATGACCCAAAACGATACATTTAGTTCACGCCTACTACACGCTGTTTTTAATACCCGAATATCGTTAGTCTTCGCTCCCGAAACCTCCATTCGTTTGATGCCCTGTGCGGGTTCAGTTTCTTTGGCTTGACCGCGGCCGCGATTGCGACCGTTCATTCGTCGACCGCGCGGGCCCGCAACAGCCCGGAGCCGAGTTTCGGTCAACCCCGGCACCCACGACAACTCGCATTTCCAGTCTACGAACCCTTAGGCGCGGCGGTCCCATTTTGAACCCTCCCCGGATAGATTCTGCGCCGCTCGTGGCAATCCACAAAATGGTGCGATATGGTTTAGCACCCCCAAATACGAAAGGCGCCAAAGGCGCCAATCGGCGCGCTCTGTTCACGTCCGAATCCGACGCTCCATCCCGCTCCATCGCGTCCCTTTTATGCTGTGACACGCGGACCGGCGAACTGTCGGCGAGTCCGGTGGAAAGATCCCCACTGCACACAAAACGACAGTCTTGCAGGCAAATGTTCTCGGAATTTTGGGCGATCGATTTTGGGACGCTCTGCCGGATTCAATCCGGCGGAAGAGAATGGTCGCTCCAAGTCGGTCGAGTTGAGTCAGTCCAGTTCTCGGACACTACGCCATCATCATCACGGACCAGACGAGCAACCGGGGCCAGGTCAGGGTCCAACTCGACGGCGACGACACGAAGGCCCTAACGGCGGGCACGTACTACCAGGCCCGTGTCACCGCGGCGGATGGCACGTCCGATGTGGTGGCCGATGGCTTGGTCATGGTGTTCGGCGGCCCGACCGCCAACGTGACGGAGAGGCCCCGATCGCGGATGATTTATCGGGTGACCTCACGGCCTCGTCAGGTCAATCACGGACTGCGGGCTCTCCCTACCTTGATCTCGTGACTGCCAACTGGCCGAGAACCACCTCGCTGCCGCAAAGGTCGCGCATACCCAACCGGCCTGCCCGGAGCGAAACCGCGTTGGGGGCAAGCGCGCGACGAGCCAGAAGTGCGGCCACGTGGACTGTCAGATATCCGAGATCTTGCGGATTCCAGTGGAGCATCACCGGCACCATACCGTCTGCAAGGTAGCGGCTGCCGGATGGCGGCAACCCGAGGCCAATTACCCTGACATTCGAACGCGCCGACAGTGACACCGCCCTGGCAGCACCTGGGAGAGAGAAGGGCGACAGCGCCACGACGAGCCCGATAGAGGGACAAGTGCTCACCACGCCACGGATGAAACCGAACGCCCTCCTGCCATCGTCGACGTCGAATAGAATTGCAGATAGCTTCACGACCGGATCTTGCTCCAAGAGTCTGGTCCAGAACGCTTCAAAGATCCCGCCATACCGGTCGGCGAGGACTGCCACCTCCCCGTGGTCGTCGACCAGATTCGCCACTTCATCGGCCAGGATGCGACCGGCCTCGTCCACCGCGACCGGAGCCACGCAAATGCTGCGTGCGTCCGGCTCCGCATCGGAATCCCACGCGACAACCGGGATTCCGTGCGCCTGCGCCCTACGCAAGACCGGGGAGACACGATGCGGGTCCGAAGCAGCGACTACGAGAGCGTCGAACCCGCCGTCGAGCCAGTTCTGCACCATGCCCGCCTGCGCGGCCGGATTCGGCTCATCCGGACCATCCCAAACCAGATCGACTTCCAGCTCCCTGGCGGCCTCCTGCGCCCCTTCGCGGCACCATGCGGAGTATGGGGCGCTCTTCGACCGGGGCATCATGGCGATTCGCAAGTGGCGGGTTTCACCCATTCGGAGTTGCTGCTTGCCGCTACTGGAGGCCCTTGTCGCTATAGTTGATGCGCACGCCGTAAGCGGTGACGATCAGGTTCAGTCCCATCATGCCTCGCGGATTCGGTTCTCCTTTCACCTTGCCGGACAGAATGTCTTTGCTGAGAGTCGCCTCGTCGTCGACCCTCTGCTTCGTTTCCGGGTTCTTGCCCATGTAGTGTCCCGGGTACAGCAACTTGATCCCCAGCTTCTCCATGGCCGCGCTCGTCTTCTCACAGGTCGCAATCAGCGTGGCAAAACTGCCGGACAGCAGCAAATTGCCGCAACCGAAGGAGTCGCCGCTGAATCCGTAACCGGCGGCCGGGTCGAGGAACGTGGTGGAGCCGGGTGTGTGCCCCGGCGTGAAAAGCACCTGCAGCGTCCTTCCCCCGAGGTCGATTCGTTCTCCGTCTCTCAGTTCTTTGAGCTTGCCGGTGTAGTGTGCCACGAATTGCGATCCCGCGTCGCCCGGATTGAGGTACAACTCGGGGAAGTAGTTGATTGCGGAGCCGGTGTGATCCGGGTGGGCGTGCGTCGCCGCCAGCATGACTGGCTTCTTCGTGATCGACGCCACGATCTTGTCCAGATCCGCGATCTTCGTGCCGGCATCGATCAGAACGGACCGGTTCGCTCCTTCCACCAGGTACAGGCTCTCATTCGCCATCATGTGGCCGGAGCCTACCCAGGTATGTTCATCGATCTGCCGGAATACAACATCGTCATTCCTGGCGACCTCTTTCCCTTCGATTTGTACGCCCCGCCCTTGTGCGAGCAATGCAGCCGGGCAAAGGGCAAGAAACAGTCGGCGTGTCGGTCGTTGTCTCATCAATCGGTCCTCACAAGAACGTTCATCAGGCCGTATGGCGTGTCATCCACTGGGGCCGAGCAAAGTTCCAAGGCTCCGCTTGCCAGCCTTGAGCGGCCTCTACCTCTCCATACGGAGCAGCCGAACCGGTCCCAACAGTCCCGACGGCAGCAAGGGTGAATCGGCCCGGTAGGACTGAGTGGAAGTGATCTTATGCGCGCCCGGCTGCTGGTCGCCGATCATCCGATTCACCCACACGTTGGCCACCTTCACTTCCAGCGTGTTCGCGCCGGCCTTCAATGCGCCGGTCAGGTTCACGCGGAAGGGCTTGCGCCAAGCCGCGGCTACGGGCTTGCCGTTCATCGCCACTTCTGCGATGTCCTGTACGACCCCCAGATCCAGCCAGACCTCGGCTCCCGGCTTAAACCAGGACGCGGGCGCCTGCAGGGTCTTGGTGTAGGTGGCGACTCCGGAGAAGTACTTCACTCCGGGGTCGGAATTCTCCGTCCAGGAAGCGAGCTTATCGAACGTAGCCTGGGCGGGAGCGCCGCGGTCGGGTTGGAACGCCACCGCCCAGGAACCCTCCACCGCGGCCAATTCAGTCTCTGTCTTGTCGGCGATGGCGAGCGAAGGCGCGGTGGCCGGTTTGCGGAAGACCACGAATACCGCATCGTCTCCATTCAGATGCAACGGCACGACCGTGCGGCCGTTGACGATTCTATAGGACGCCGGTTCGATCACGCCCGTATCGGCGTGCCAGAGTTCGGGTGCCTTGCCTGAGACGCGGAACGTGACTTCCACGTTTTCGTTCCGGTCGTGGCGGTTGTCCACCCAGTAGACTTCGCCGTCGGAGAGCTTGCGGTGGACGAACATGAGCAGGGTGTCGGGCTGCGGCTTGACGTATTCGAAGTCGGGGTCGATCTTCAGAGCCTTCACCGCGTCGTTGACGGTCATCCCGGCGAACACCTTCCCCCGGCCCACTGTGCGCTCGCCTGAACCCGATCCCCACAGCTCATCGGCGATGCGCCTGAACTCGGTCTGATTGTCCGAATTGCTGGGGCTCCCGGTGGGCTTCGAGCCGACTACCGCGGCGCCCGCGTTCACGTAATCGCGAATCCTGCGCAGCACGGCCAATTGCATAAGTTGCGCGTTCTTGTCCAGGACCAGTAAGCGGTAGCTCATGCCGGAAGCGGTCGTCAGGCGCCCGCCTTTGACGGTGAGACGGTTGGCGACCACGTCGGAACTGGCGTAATCGAACGGATAACCCTCCGGGAGAACGGGATGCGCCTGGCTGAACAGGCCCGTGATGTTGGCGTCGTCGCCGTAGTAATACAGAATGTCGGCCCCGTACACGCCTTGTTGCAGCATGAAGCAGCTTCGGGCGAGATAGGTGGTCCACGGCTTGGCGAGTTCCGCCCATGTCTCGTGGCGGGTGAACCACTGGCCCACGCCGAGAGTGATTCCGGGCAGATCCTCGGTGGCCTGGTGCGCCGAGGTATGAATGACGAAGCGGTTGATCCCAAACGCCATCTCGACATCGGCCGTGGGCTTCAGCGTTTCCGGATACCACGAATACGCCGCGCCGCCGGTGAGCGACTCGGCGGCTGCTATATTCTGACCGTAGATGTGGGCCACGGAAGCCGACTCCTGATCGTCAGCGGCATACGCTCGTTGGAATCGGCCGTTCTGGTCCGTAGCGCCACCCCACGGAGACCCGACGCCCTGCGCGTTGACCGCCCACATGGCGCCCATCGGCACCGCGGCGTTGCGCTTTACGTCCATCCCGTCGGCGATGTAGACGCGCCCCGTCTCGTGACTCTCCGAATAGCGGCCCTTCATGCCGCGCTGCTTCAGCATTTCACTGAGCAAGTCGTAGTTGTTCTCGGCCGTCAGTTCGGCGATGGTCTTGCGGAAATCCCACAGGAAGCGGTCGCTTGCCGCGGAGCTTTCCACGATGTGGCCAACCAGCACGGGCAGCCACGGATTCATGTCGTAACCGCGGCGCCTGGCGAACTGCGCGATCATCTCGTCGGTCCAGTTCGCCTGGCCCGCCTCCCAACTGTCGTTGAGAATATACTGCAGGCCTCGCTGGCCCATCTCCGAACCGGCGGCGTCTTTAAGCTCGTCCAGGTAATAGGTGTAGTACGCCGTCATGTGCTTCCTGCTGAGCTTGTCGGCTTCCAGCCCGGTGGCTTCCGGAGGAGCCGGGCGGTTGAAGGCGCCCAGCAGGGAATAGCCCAGGCGCAGCACGCGCCAGTTGCCCGCGGGAGGAGTCCACTTCAGGGTTCCGTCGGGCCGCATGCGAGCGGTCAGGTCGATGACATCACTCTTGGGAATAGCGCTGCCGGCCGGTGCGGGCGGAGTCGGCATGTCGCTCACGCCTCTGCCTGGACCGAAGGCCGCCTTGTCTTCCACCCGGTTGACGCGCGGAGAAGTGTACAGCTCAAATTCGGCGATCGGCGTACCTGCCGGACCGGCGGGCGCACCGGCGCCGGGCCCACGGCCCCCTTGCCGGCCGCCCTGACCGGACCCTGCGAACCCGCCGCGCGCCGCCGTGGGCGGCTGCGCCAGGACCGTGAAGCGGAAGAATCTGGCCGTTACCGGAGCGAACGAGATGGTGCGCGCGCCGCTGGGGAATTCGGCCACTTCCCGGAAATCCTGGCCGTTATCGCTGACCTCCAGGTGCTGATTGCTGGGACCTCCGAAGCCGAAACCGCGGCCGGAACTGCCGGAGTACAGCGACATGCCGTAGATGGTTTGGGGAGCAGGGAACTCGAATTGAAGCCAGGCTTTCTGCCCCACCGCGGCCGCGGGCAGAAGCGTGGTCTTCGCATAGTCGCCGTCGGTAAGCGTGGCTAAGGTGAAATCGCCGCCGCTCGAACTGAGTTTGGGCTGCAATTCGGCCAGGGACCTGGCGCCGTCGGGAACGCGAAAGGCGACCACGGCGGCATCCGCATACCACGGTCCGTAGCGGCTTGGCTGTTCGGCTCCCTGGGCATTACCGGACCCTGCGGTATTCTGAAACGCCCCGGTGACGCTGGGCGGTTGGGCCAGCTTGCCGGTGAACGGCTTGCCACCTTCCACACGGGTTTCCGTCCAAACGAACTTCTTCATGGCCTGCGCGGGTTGAACCCAGGGACCGCCGGTTTCGCTCCACCCCGGCGAACTGGCCCTGGCCATTTCCAGGCCGAATTGATCCGCCAACGTGGCCGCGTACCTGAATGCGTCCTTCCACTCCGGTGACAGGAAGTCCACGCGCTTCGGAACCAGGGTCACCCCCGAACTCCTACCCCCATCGAAATTCTGGAACCCGCCGATGCCAACCCGCTTCATCCATTCCAGGTCGGCCTTGATGCCTGCTTTGCTGACATTGCCGTCCATCCAATGCCACCAGACTCGCGGCTTGGCGCTATCAGGCGGGTTCAGGAATCCGCTCCGCATCGGATCGGCCGCCCTCTGGGCCAGGCCCACAAACGCACCCGCGGCGATGACCGCCAAGGCGGACAACGCGAGTCGGCACGCACCTCGTCGAGATCTCATTCAGCCTCCCTGGAAGAAGCAACATTGTAGCCGCCAGCCCCCGATTGAACGAAGCGTTTATTCGGACCCGGAGGCGCGAGGCTTAATTTGTAAGTGTGTGAAATGAAATGGCTTGTTGCCGTATCAAGCATCAGTTCTTACCGCAACAAGCGCCGCAACGCGGGTCGCAACGTGGTCAATCGTGATATTTTCCCGACGTACAGCCAAGCCGAATGGCCATCCCGGGCAGGCGACAGGATGCAAAAGCGGCAGTATGCCCGGACTCAGACTCATGCGTTTTCAAAAGGAGTGCAAGGGATGAGAGGAACGAGAACTCGCTTGACGCTTGGACTTGCGATCGGTCTGCTGACGACGGCGCCCGGTTGGTGCGCGGGCGCAGGACCGTTGCGGGTGGGCGCCAGCCGTATCGAGTATACGAAACTGACACCGCCTCCCGACACGCCTCCAACCGGCAAGTACGAGCACGAGAAGCTGTTTGTGCGGGCTATCGTTCTGGAAAACGGCCAAACGAAGGCGGCGTTGATCACGGTGGACGGCAACGCGGGCGCGTCGGTGCGCGCGGCAAGACGCCGGTCTACAATTACCTGTTCGCTTGGGAATATCCGATCAACGGGGGCATCACCGCCTTCCACTGCTCCGAGCTCGCGTTCTGCTTCCATGCCCTGAGCGTGCCCCAGATCAGGACCGCGACGGGCGGCGGCCCGGTGGCCATGGCGCTGCAGGACAAGGTCGCCGGTGCGTGGGTCAGCTTCGCCAAAACGGGCAGCCCCAGCCGGCCCGGCCTGGAGTGGAGGCCGTATACGCCGGACAATCCGCAGGCGATGGTATTCGATACCATCAGCGAGTCGCGTCCCCTGCGCGACGACAAGCTGGTGTCGCTATTGCCGGCGGGCGGTGGACGGGGTGGCCGTGGAGCGGGCCGCGGCTCTGCTCCTGGCGACGGCCGCGGCTAGTTCGCCAACTATTTCGCCCGGAACAGCAGCGGCGCCAACTCGGTGAGGTTCTGGCGCCACAGCGGCCAGACGTGGGCCATGCCCGGGATCTCCGTGTAGGTCAGCTTGACGCCTTTCGCGTTCAGCCAGTCGCGGAAGTTGCGATTGACTCCGACAAGAGAATCCGCATCTCCGCAGGCGATCCACAGCAGACTGATGCGCGAGTTCGCTTTGGCATCGAGATTCGGAAAGTTCTTCTCTATGACGGATGCGTCGAGCGATGCAGGACCGCGCCCACCGCGGCCTCTGCCATTGGCTGCCGCTTCCGCACCGCGTCCCGCAGTCCCGCTTCCATTTGCCGCCGGCGGACGCGGCCACATGACATAGGCTCCGCTGAAAGACCCGATCCAGGCGAATTTGTCCAGGTGGTTCAACCCGGCCAGAGTCGCTTCCGCGCCGCCCATGGACAGGCCGGCGATGGCCCGCTGACTGCGATCCTTCGAAACGTGATAGTCCTTCTCCACCTTCGGCATTACCTCTTCCAGCACCGTCCGGACGAAAGCGGGCAGCATATCCGGTGACATGGCGCCGCTGGGTCCTCCTGAATTCCCGTAGCCGAGCGTGTTCACCATCACCATCGGCTTCGCCTTGCCCTGTGCGATGAGGTTATCCAGGATCACGTTGGCGGCCCCGACATCAGTCCAGGCGCCGGCTTTATCGCCCAGCCCATGCAACAGGTACAGGGTCGGGTAGGGTTCCTTGCGCTTGGGATCGTAATTGGCCGGGGTGTAGACGAAGTAGTCGCGGTCGTCGCCGGCGATGGCCGAATGATAAAAGTGATGGGCCACGGTTCCGCGCGGCAGGTTGCTGCCGGGTTCCCAAGTGACGTCTCCCGGCACAGTCAGAATGTTCGGACCGGCGCCGTTGAACGACGATTTGAGCGTCCCGTTCCCGGGATCGTTGAAGGTCGCGCCATCCACCGAGAAGGAGTAGGTGTAGATATCCGGCTTCATCGGCTCCGTGGTCACGCTCCAGATGCCCTGTTCGTTCTTTTCCATCGCCAAGCGCTGGCCGATGCCCGTGACGAATACCTCCTTGGCGTTGGGGGCGCGCAACCGGAAGGTCACGCGGCCATCGGCGGCGACTTCCGGAGAGCGGACAGCGCCGCCCCCGAAACCGCGGCCGCCGCGCCCGGGCGGGTTCTGCGCCATCCCCGCAGCGATGGTGGCGCTGACAAGAACGACAGCGAGTACCGATCTTCTCATTGTCACGATTATCCTCCAGTCAGGCGAAAACGTCCTTGGATAACTCCGCCAGGAGCCGACGAACCTGGAATTGTTGCCGCAACAAGCACGTTTCTCTACCGTAACAAGTGTCCGATGCCGCGCGGCGTCGCGGACAATCGTGGTACTTTCCCGGATTAGGGTTGATCGGGCTGCGGGCTGATCCATGTCCCAGCCGATCGGAGCGAATCAAATGAAGAAAAGCCACTTCAATGCGTTGCTGGTGGTGGGCCTGCTCGTCTTGTCCCAGCGGCCGCCGCTGTCGGCCCAGGAAACCTCGGCGCCCATCCGGGAACTCCGCTGCGAGTACCTCAAGAACCCATTGGGGATCGACGTCCGCAATCCGCGGCTGAGCTGGTCGCTGAATCCGGCCGGGAACGTCCGCGGGCAAAGCGCTTACCGCGTGGTGGTCGCCAGTTCTCCCGCAATTCTGCAGAAAGATCGGGGGGACCTTTGGGATTCGGGCCGGGTGACGTCCGCGCAGACCACCTGGGTGGAATACGCCGGCAAGCCGCTGGAATCAGGACAACAGGCCTACTGGAAGGTACGGGTCTGGACAGACTCCGGGCGGATGCTCCCCTGGAGCGCGCAGGCGAAATGGAGCATGGGCCTGCTGGAAGCCTCGGACTGGCACGCGAAGTGGATCGGCGAGCAGCGCCCCGAAGCGACGGCGGAAGGCACGCCACTCCCCTTTCCGTGGCTCAGAAAAACGATCAACCTCAAGCAGAAGCCGCGGAGGGCCGTTGCTTACGTGAACCCCCAAGGCTATTACGAGCTCTACATCAACGGCAGAAAAGTAGATGACCAGGTGCTCAGCCCGGCGGTGAGCGATTATTCCAAGCGAAATCTCTACGTCACGCACGAGATCGCCGATTATCTGGTTCCCGGCAAGAACGTCGTGGCGCTGTGGCTGGGGCGCGGCTGGTACGTCCGGGGACACCCCGGAGTGATCCACGACGGACCGCTGGTGCGCGCGCAACTGGAAATCGCCATGGCGGATGGAAGCTCTCAGCGGGTCGTCACCGACGAAACCTGGAAGCTGCGGGAAAGCCCGCTAAGTCCGCTGGGGCGGGGTACGGCGTTCGGCGACTACGGAGGAGAACGCTACGACGCCGCACTCGATCTGCCTGCTTGGAATGCCCTGAACATGGACGACTCCGGATGGCAGACGGCGGCCGTGTTTCAGCCGCCGCAGGTCCTTACCGCCGCGCAGATGGTGGAGCCCAACCGGATCATGGAGACGATTCCGGCAACCCGCGTATTCGCCTACGAGCCGGGCGGATGGGTGATCGACCTGGGCCGCGATATCACCGGATGGCTGGAGCTGAAGCTGCCCGCGATCCCGAAGGGTGAGACCGTCAAACTCGAGTACTCCGATCAAATCGAGCGCGACAAGCCCGCACCGCCGTTGCCCCCTGGGATGGCGGCCGCCGCTGCGGCGGACAACCCCGCGGGCCCGGCCGCCGGCAGAGGTGCGGCGCGAAGCGGGGCTGCAGGGCGCGGCGGCGCGAACGCCCAAGCCGGAAGGCGCGGCGCCAATCCCGCAGCCGCGGCAAGAGGACGCGGCGGGAATCCGACCGATTTCCCGAACACCTTCAACCAGCGAGACGAGATCGTGGGCAACGGCACGCCCCTGACCTTCCGGTCGCGGTTCAACTATCACGGATTCCGGTATGTGCGGGTCATAGGCCTGAAGGCCGCGCCCGCGGCCGCCGACGCGAAAGGCTACCTGATCCGCACCGCGTACGAACGCGCCGGCGAATTCACCTCTTCCAACGATCTTCTGAACCGGATCTACCAGATGGTAACCCGCACCTACGAGGCCCTCACCCTGGGCGGGTACGTGGTGGACTGCCCCACGCGCGAACGGTTGGGTTACGGCGGCGACGCCGGAACCTCATTCGAGACAGGAATGTTCAATTTCTCCACCGGCGGGCTGTACAACCGCTGGCTCTCCAACTGGCGCGATTCGCAAGATCCCAGCGGCTCGCTGCCGCATACTGCGCCGAACTATCAGAATCAGGGCGGCGGCGGACCCATGTGGGGCGGATTCGTCGTCACGCTGCCGTGGCAGATGTATCTGCAGTACGGCGATAAAGAAGTGCTCGAAACCAACTACCCGATGATCCGGAAGTGGCTCGCCTACCTGACTTCGGAAACCACGGGCGATCTGCTCCTGGATCACAAAAGCCACGCCATGACCATGCAGACCTGGAACTTCCTCGGCGACTGGCTGACGCCGAAGGGAAGCTTCCGCGGGACGAGCCCGGATCCAGGCCCGGCGCAGATGATCAACAGCGTCCACTACCTTTATCAATTGCAACTGGCATCCAGGATCGCAGGGGTCCTTGGAAAGGAGGCCGACGCGGCAGCCTATGCCACCCGCGCCGCCGCGGTTTCCAAGGCTATCCACGAGCGCTTCTATCACGCCGCGGAAGGCGTTTACAGCAATGGCGATTCGGTGCTCCAGGCCTTCCCGCTGATGACCGGCCTTGTCCCGCCCGAACTGCGCCGGAGCGTGATGGAGAAACTGGAGAACGTCATCCGCGTCCGCAACGGCGGCCATCTCGATACCGGCATGCACGGCACGTACTTCCTGATGAAGTACCTGTGGGAGAACAACCGCGACGACCTGGTCTTTTTGATGACGGAGCAGCAGGACTACCCCGGATGGGGCTACATGCTGGCGAACGGCGCTACCACCAGTTGGGAGGGGTGGACGGGACAATCGCACATCCACGACACGCTGATATCGATCGGCGCCTGGTTCACCGAAGGGCTGGCAGGCATTCAAAGCGATGGGAAGTCGCCCGGATTCGAGCATTTTCTGATCAAGCCGGCGCCTGTCGGCGACCTCACGTTCGCCCGGGCCAGGTACCACTCCATCCACGGCGACATCGTTAGCGACTGGCGCATCGAGAACGGGCAATTCAAGCTGAGCGTGACTGTCCCGCCCGGGACCAACGCCACCGTATCCCTCCCGGGTAGTGGTCCGATTCAGACTGCGGTCCGGACGGCGACGGCGGGGGCAGACCGCAGCTACGAGGTATCGCCAGGGACCCATACGTTCGCAACCGCACTTGCACCGGGTAGGTAGCAAGACGGCATGGGAGGATCCGAATGAAACAAACCGCGTGGTTCGGTGTCCTGGCGGCGTTCATCGCCGCAGGCATCAGTCTGGCTCAAGCCCCCAAGGTCTCCGATCCAACCCCGGCCGCCGCGCCGCAGGCCGCTCCCGGACAACCTCCGGCTGCTGCACCCGGGGAAGCGCCTCAAGCCGCGCGGCCGGGCCGTGGCCGGGGAAGCTTTGGCCCGCCCCCGGAACTCGGCCCGGATGATAAGCAGACCTTCCCCGATCCGCCCGCGGGATTCAACCTCCGGCGCGACAACATCCCGCATGGACAACTGACGGAGGTTCCCTACGATTCCCAAACGCTCGGGACGCGCCGCCGGATTGGCGTCTACCTCCCGCCCGGATATTCGTCGAGTCGCAGATATCCGACGCTCTACCTGATCCACGGGCTGGGGTGGAACGACCTCGAATGGACGGCGATCCGCCACGTGGACGTCGTCCTCGACAACCTGATTGCCGATGGAAAGGTCCCGCCCATGGTGTTGGTCTTTCCGAACGGCGATTCCACCATGACACTCGCCGACATCGAAGGGAATGGAGGCGGACCGCGAATGAATCCGGGCAACGCCCAGCATCCTGTTGGCGGCGCGGCCGAAGCGGGTCGTGGCCGCCAGGGGATGAACATGGAGCCGTGGCTGGCGCCGTTTGAGAACGACCTGCTCAACGACATCATCCCCTTCGTCGATTCCCACTACTCGGTCTTCAGCGACCGCGACCACCGCGCGCTGGCGGGTCTCTCGATGGGCGGCGGGCAGGCTTTGAACATTGGACTCGTGCACCCCGAGACCTTCGCCTATGTGGGCGGTTTCTCCGCAGCCCCGGACACGAAGAGTCCACCCGCTCTCGTGCCGGATCCTGAAGTGCCCAGGAAGTTGGAGTTGCTGTGGTTGGCCTGCGGCAACAAGGACGGTCTGCTCCGCGTTACCCAGGGTGTTCATGCCTACTTGAAGGAGAAGGGCGTGCCGCATGTCTATAACGTGGACGGGAATGCACACGATACCGCCGAGTGGCAGAGCAACTTCTACCACTTCTCCCAGCGGCTCTTCAAGTAAAGAAAACCAGGCGCGAGCGACTTGTTGCCGTAACAAACGCCGCAACAAGCGAATCGTCCGGACGAAGGGTGATACCGTTAGTCCCGAAACAGCCGGAACAGAGGGCGTGAGAAAATTCTCCGGCCAGTTTGCGGGAGGTGAAATGAAGATTTTCGGTATAGCCGTTTGCGGCATGGCCCTGGCGCTCGGCGCGCCCGTTCTGGTGTTCGGCCAGGCTCCCGCGCGCGGGCAACTGCGCGCCGGGGCCGCGAAGGTGGATATCACTCCCCGCCCGGACCAACTGGCGATGGCTACCGATTCGATCCGGGATCGCCTGTTTGTCCGCGCCATCGTGGTGGATGACGGCCGGACGTGCGCCGCACTGGTCAACATCGATGGCGGCGCCCGGGATGCTGTCGTGAATCCGGCCATCGCGAAGTCCTCGGCTTCCACCGGCTGCCCTGGCCAGAACTACATCATTTCGGGAACCCACTCTCATAGCGCCAGCACGGGAGGGTTGGGCGGCGCCGGCTTCCCGAACACAGACACGATCATCGCGGCAATCGTCTCCGCGGTCGATACGGCGAAGTCCAGACTCGCCCCGGCGCGCGTCGGCTACGGCACGGCCCAAGTGGACCTGAACGTCAATCGTGACCTGTACAACAGCCGGCAGGAATGGCGGCAGGGGCCCAACCCGCAGGGGAGTTCCGACAAGACGCTCGCGGTGGTGGAGTTCGTCGGGGACGATGACGTGCCGATCGGGGTCTACACGAACTACGCCATGCACCCCATCAATTTCTACATGAGCGGCGTGATTAGCGCGGATTTCCCGGGCGAGGCCGCCAGGTACATCGAGGAGCTTTTCGATAACAAAACCGTGGCGGTGTTCAGTCAGGGAGCTTCGGGCGACCAGAATCCGCGCCTGGGGTACACCCAGAGCTTCAACGTGAGAGCCAACCAGTTGGACCAGCGCCAAACGGTGGCTCCGCCGCAGCCACGGCCCGAGGAACGCTCGTCGCGGGGCTTCAACCCCGCGGCCGCAGGCGCGAGTCGTCAGGCGGTCCCGCCCGAGAAGATGGACGCATATAAGAAAGCCATCGCGCGCACCGGCGAATACGTGGTGATGCTCGGGCAGATGCTGGCGACCACGGCGGTACGGGTGATGCGCGAAGACATCACGCCCGTGGATACCGCGCTGATTTGGGCCGGGCAGGAAGGCTTCTCCTGCCCCGGCCGGGTACGCCTGGACGCCGATAATCCATCGCGCGAGAACGTCTTCCCCGGGTACAAGGACGGCCCCGACGTGAATATCAAGGTCGGCCTGCTGCGGATTGGCGATATCAACTTCGTGACCGTGAACGGCGAGATCTACAGCCAGATTGGCATCAAGCTCAAGAATCAGGCTCCCGCCAACAAGACGGTCGTCGTGACGCTGGCCAATGGGGCGGCGAATTCCGGCTACATCTACTCCGATGACGCCTACAGCCATCTGACGTTTCAGGTGATCGGATCGCGTCTGAAACCCGGCTGCGCCGAGGGGAAGATTATCAATACGGCGCTCGGCCTGATGCACAAATCGGGGGAATAGGATGCGGGAAGATTCGAGCCGGGTGTCATCGTTAACGCTTTGGGATGAGTTCTCAGGAAGCGTAGACGACGCCGTCTTCGACTACAATTTCGCAGCCCACCGGACGGTGTGGCAGGTGGAAGTGCGCACGGATCACCTGCGAGTCTTTTCGGCCGAGGACCCGGCCCTGGCCGCCGAAGTTGAGTTCTTTCCCGGCTTGCCTCGAATTGTAGTGCTGTTCAGCCCGTCCGGGATCATGCACGTGTACGACTTCGGCAGCGGGTGCCGGCTGGCAAGCGATCTGGGGCCGAATGCGAGACCAGCCAATCCAGGAACGCTGGGTGGGCATCTGCTGGACCTGGTCCCGGATCCCGAACCCTGAAGCGACGCCGAAGAATTGGAGGAAGGAAAGATGAGTTTTTCTAACAGGTTTTCCCGGCGTGAGGTCCTCGCCGAAGTACCTCTCGCGCTAGCCGGGGCTGCGGGTATCGCAAACCGCGCCTTCGCCCAGGTGCCGGAGTACGTCGAAGTAAAGACCAGGTACGGACGTCTGCGCGGCGCGAGGACCGGCAATCTGACGACGTTCAAGGGCGTTCCTTACGGAGGGTCTGTTTCGGGTGCCAACCGTTTCAAAGCGGCGCCTCCGTTGAAGCCGTGGGATGGCGTGCGCGACGCGTTGGAACTCGGTGCTCCTTCCATCCAGCCGGGCCAGCGGCGCAACGAGCCTCCGCAGGATGAGAACTGCCTCTTCCTGAATATCTGGACTCCCGCGGCGGACAACCGCAAGCGCCCCGTCATGTTCTACAGCCACGGCGGCGGATTTACGACCGGGTCTGGAGGGGCGGCTTACCAGGACGGCGGCAACCTGGCGCGCACGTTTGACGTGGTGGTCGTGGCCACGAATCATCGTCTCGGTCTGATGGGCTACCTCTACCTGGGCGAACTGGGCGGCGAAGAGTATGCGACCTCCGGCAACCAGGGTCTGCTCGATATCCGTGACGGCCTGAAATGGGCGCGCGAGAACGTCCAGGGGTTCGGCGGAGACCCCGCAAACGTCATGATCTTCGGCGAAAGCGGCGGCGGCGCGAAAACATCCTGCCTCTACGCCATGCCCGCGGCCGCGCCGTACTTCAACAAAGGCTCCATCGAAAGCGGCCCGGGGATTCGCATGATGCCGCGTGATGCGGCGGCGGAGACCACCCTCATGGTTCTCCAGCACCTGGGCATCGAGAAGAGCGACTGGCGCAAACTGCTCGAGGTCCCCGCGGAGAAACTCCTGGAGGCGCAAACCGGTCTCGGCCGCACCGGTGGCGGGCCGCTGGGGATGAACGGCGGCCGCAAGGGCATGGGCGGCGGTTCGCGTCCGGGCGGGTTTGGACCCGTGGTGGACGGCTCCGTTCTGCCGCACCATCCTTTCGATCCGGTCGCGCCCGCCATTTCGAAGAACAAGCCTCTGATCGTCGGCTATAACCACGATGAGACAGTCTTCTTTTTCAACCAGCGGCGGGACATGGACGTTTTTAAACTGACCGAGGAAGCCCTCAAAGAACGGCTGGCGAAGGAATTCCCCGGCAACGATGCCGCCATTTTCGAGGCCTACCACAAGAGCCGGCCCGACGCCTCGCCTTCGCAACTCTACGTTGCCATTACCACGGCGCGCATGATCGGCATCGGTGCAGTGACCATCGCGGAGCGTAAATACGCGCAGCATGGCGCCCCGGCCTACACGTACATCTTCAAGCACGCGAACCAGACGGTAATCCCCGGGACGCAATTCAAGATGGGCTCTCCGCACGCCATGGAGATCACCTACAAGTTCTACAACGTGCATCCCGCCGGGCAGGAGGGCGCAAACCCCGGCCGCGGGCTGATGTCGATCTCCGATCCGGCCTCCCTCAAGGCGGCACACAACATGGCGGAGATGTGGAGCACCTTCGCAAGAACCGGCCACCCAGTCGCGAAGGGCCAGCCGGAGTGGCCACCCTACACGACCGAAAAGCGGGCCACCATGGAGATCGATTCCGAGTGTACGGTAGTCAACGACCCCTACCCCCTGGAGCGAAAACTCTGGGAGCGCCTGGACCCATGATGACTCACGCGAGGAACCTCCTGCTGTTGGCCCTCGCGGTTGCCGGGGTCCCCGCCGTGGCGCAACCGCCGGCTCGGGACACGCTGGTCTCGCCCGAGGTTCGGCCGGACCGCACGGTCACGTTTCGGATTCGAGCGCCGAAAGCGGCCCAGGTGACCCTGTTCGGCGCCTGGATGCCCGTGGGAAGCCAACAGCCGATGGTCAGGGATGCTGACGGCGTGTGGAGCGTCACGGTAGGTCCGCTCGCGCCCAACGGGTATCTCTACAGCTTCACGGTGGACGGAGTGACCATCGCCGATCCCGTGAATCCCGACATAAAGCTACGGCAGCGGACCTCCGCCAGCCTGCTGGAGATTCCGGGAAATCCGCCCGAGCCGTGGGAGATCCGAGATGTCCCGCACGGGGCCGTAGAGGTCTCCTGGCTGAAATCCAAGGTCCTGGACGGCTCGACGCGACAGGTGTTCGTCTACCTTCCCCCGGGGTATGGCAAGTCCACGACGCGCTATCCGGTCCTGTACCTGCTCCATGGAAGCGGAGACGTTCCGGCCAGTTGGACCCAGGCCGGAAAGGCCAACCTGATTCTGGACAACCTCATCGCCGACAGGAAGGCGGCCCCCATGATTGTGGTGATGCCGGGCGGTCATGCCGTGCCGTTCGGTTCCGCGCGGGCTGTCCAGGCGAAGAACACGGAACTTTTCGAAGAGTACCTGGTTGACGAAATCGTTCCGTGGGTGGAAGCCTCCTATCGCACTGCCCGGGGTCGTGAGAATCGCGCCATCGCGGGGCTCTCCATGGGCGGCGGGCAGGCCTTCAACGTCGGCTTCGCTCACCTGGATCTGTTCAGCGCCATCGGGGTGTTCAGCGCTTCGGGGGGCGCGGATCTCGCCGGAAGGTTTCAGCAGCAACTGGCGCACCCGGCGGCAACCAACTCGAAATTGAAGGTCTTCTGGATCGGAATCGGAAAACAGGACGCGGGCTACGAACGCGCGAAGCAGTTTTCCGCCGCGTTGCAAGGCGCCCATATCGAGCACCCTTTCGTCGAAACCGAGGGTGGGCATGTCTGGGCTGTATGGCGCTGGGCGCTATCGGAGTACGCGCCGTTGCTGTTCCGGCGCTAGAGCAGATCGAGAATTGGAGACAAGAGAGGAACCCAATGAAGATCAAATCAGCGCTTTTCCTGTTACCGCTGGCGCTTGCCGCATTCGCGCAACAGCCGCCGGCCGCCGCCCCGGCGACTCCCGGGCGCGGTCCCGGCGCGGGCATGAGGCAGCCGCCGTTACGCTCCGCGGAAGTCCTGGAAGACAACAAAGTGACCTTCCGCTTGAGAGCGGCGGAGGCAACCGATGTAGGCTTGAACGGCGACTGGCCCGGCGGCCGCGGTATCAAGATGACGAAAGACGACCAGGGCATCTGGTCGGTGACCGTAGGTCCGCTCGAACCCGAGTTGCGCTACTACACGTTCAGCGTGGACGGCGCCACCGTCGTCGATCCCTCGAACGCGAATCTGTTGCGGGATGGAACGCGGTACATGAACTTCTTCATCGTCCCGGGTCCTCTCTCCGAAAACTATGGGATCCAGGACGTGCCGCACGGCAGCGTACACATCGTGTGGTACGATTCGCCGACCCTGAAGTTGCAGCGGCGCATGTACGTCTATACGCCCGCGGGTTACGAAACCGGCAGACAGAAGTATCCGGTGCTCTACCTGCTGCACGGGGCGGGCGGCGATGAGGACGCCTGGAACAACATGGGGCGAGCCAGCGTGATCATGGACAACCTGATCGCCGCGGGCAAAGCGAAACCGATGCTGGTGGTGATGACGAACGGCAATGCGAACCAGAAGATGGGTCCCGGGTACGGAATCGTTCCCGGCCAGAGCACCGGCGGGATATTCGGCAATCCGGGCGAGGTAGGCGCTCCCGGATTTGCTGGTCGCGGACGGGGTGCCAATGCGGCTCCGGCACCCGGCGCGGCTCCACAAGGAGCGCCGGCGGCGCGAGGCGGCCGCGGCGGCATCGGCGGCACGGCTTTCCCGGAAAGTCTCGTGAAAGACGTGATTCCGTACGTCGAGAAGAACTACCGGGTGATCGCCAACAAGGAAAACCGCGCCATTTCCGGACTGTCGATGGGCGGCGCGCATACCCTGACGGCTTCCAACGCGCACCCGGAGTTGTTCAGCTACGTGGGGGTGTTCAGCATGGGCACCCGCGACGACATCACCGATAAGCTCGAGGCGCTGAAGAAGGCCGGCATCAAGTACTACTACGTCGGCTGCGGTCAGGAAGACAGAATTTGCGTAGACGGCAGCAAGAACCTCGACGCTTTGCTGACCAAAGTGGGAATCCATCACAAGACCAACTTCACGCCCGGCGGGCACACCTGGTCTAACTGGCGCATCTACTTGAACGACTGGGCGCCCATGCTTTTCAAGTAGCGTCCGAATTCCAGCGCGGAACCTCGTCTCCGGCCTTCGTTGAGACAGCGGACGCGGCAGGAACTCCTGCAACAACTCTTGCCGGCCACAAGGCCGCCCCCGGGTGCTACCGTAGAGTCTTCGGGGTAGCAGCGTGGTTCGGGAGAAGACAAAGCAGCCGCCGACGGCGGTTCTGGAAACCGCCGCGGTCCTGGAACAATTGGATCGAATTCTGTCCACGCCGTTGTTCCAGCACAGCAAGCGATACCCTGCATTTCTTCGCTACATCGTAGAGCAGACGCTGCAAGGAGCCGGCGATGAACTGAAAGAGCGGACTCTCGGGATCGCCGTATTCAAGCGTTCGCTCGAATACGATACGAGCGCCGATCCGGTGGTGCGCAACACCGCTTCCGAAGTTCGCAAGCGGCTGGATGAGTACTACTCGGAGGCGGAACGCCAAGGGGAACTGCGAATCGTCCTTCCTGCCGGAGGATATGTCCCCGAGTTTCGGCCTGCGACCGGCAGCGATCCGGCGGCTGGCGAGCCGACAGCGCCTGCACCACGCCCGCTGGCCCGTTTTTCGAAGAGATGGGCTGTGGCTGCCGGTCTGGTTGCAGCGCTGGGCATCCTCGGGGCCTATGAGCTTCTTCCCAGTAAGCCGCCAGTCGATCTGTTCTGGGCCCCCATATTGCAGGGATCGGACCCCGTTTTGGTTGTGACCGACACCTTGGTGGCACGGCGCCAGCCGCAATCAGGCTCCGCGCCGAATTCCGCAGGCGTACAGGAGGTGTTCGACCCCAAGGCCTTCCTCTACGTGAACCAGCAGTCCGCAAAGCTCGCCTCGTTCCTCGGGGCTCGCGGCAAGCGCGTCGAGTATGAGCTGGCCCGCAACATCGGTATTGCGAAACTGCGGGAGCGGCCTTTCATTCTGAAAGGGGCGTTCAACAATCAGTGGACCCTGCGCGCAGTCGCTCCACTTCGTTTCTATCTCCAATTCGATCTGGATTCACATACTCGTCGGATCCTGGACCGGAACAACCCGGCGCGGCGGGATTGGCAGGCGCCTATGACTCCCGCCCTTACTACAGACTATGCTTTGATTGTTCGAGCGCCGGAACCCGAGACGGGGCAAATGATGCTCGTGATCGCCGGTCTGGGGGAGCAGGGTTCGGCGGTTGGAGTTCGTAACCAACCCCACGTACCTGGAGCGATTTGCGGCGCAGGCGCACGCGGGCTGGCACCGGCAAAACATCGAACTGGTCATTAAGACCGATCTTGTGAACGGCGATTGGGGCGAACCTCGCGTCGTGGCGACAAATCTGTGGTAGCGGACCGCTGAATCTCCGCGGTGGGCGGCTATTTGCCGTAGCTCAGGCCGAACCCGAAAACATATTTGTCGTTCACGCGGTTCCTGTAGGCGTAATCGAATGCCTCCGCGTACCCTGGAACGTCGGGAGCATTTCTGTCCACGGCCGCCTGATCCGCCGGTATGGTGAGCGGGAGCTTTCCGGAGGGCTTGAACCGGCCCCTCACCACATCCAGCAACGCCTCGGCCTTGACGTCGAATGTAGCCAGGACCGCGGCGGCGCCGGGTTCAACCTCGTTGATGATCCAGGGATTGATGAAATTGATCACCAGCACGGTCGGCTTGGCCGCCTCGATTTGTTTGACCTTGGCTACATCCACGCCGGTGAGAGTACTCAACGCGATGTCCGCATAGTCGTGCTCGGGCCGCTGGTAGACGGTGGGGCGCAGCCACAACAGGGCCTCGTCGGCCTGGTCGATCGAGTCTACAATCCGCACCGACGGATCCTGAGCGAGCAAGGCCTTCAGCCGGGCGGTGCCGTCGACCGCGACAGGGCGTCCTCGTCCGGCGAATTGGCCACGGCCGGCCCTGCCGGGTTGCTGTTCTCCGGCGGCACCCCGGCCCTCCGCGCCTCGGCGCCCGCCGAACCCGCCGCGACCGCCGAAGCCCGCGGGTTCGCCGGCCATCACCTCCACGTAGAGCTTCCTGGGACCCCTCAGCGGCAGCAGTTTCCTGTCGTTGCGCAGAAGCACGATGGACTTCCGATGCGCCTCGTCGGCGCGCGCGGCGGAAACCGGGGAACTGGCGATCTTCTGGGCCGCTTCGGGATCCGTGTACGGGTTTTCGAACAGCCCCAACTGGAAGATCTCCTTGAGCAGAAGCGATACCGCGGGAGTCAGGTCCGATTCCTCCAGCAGGTGTTGGTGTACGGCGTCGAGGAGTCCCTGCGGGTTGTTGTTGTCCGAAAACAGGGCGACGCCGGCCTTCACCGCCTTGGCAAATCGCTGCGGCGTGGTGAGCTTCTCCACCCCGAAGGCGTTGTTGGTGAGGACCCCGCTATCGGTGTTGACATATCCCTTGAAGCCCATTCGCCCGCGAAGGAGCCTGGTGAGAAACACCGTGTTGTAGGCTCCCGCGACCTCTTCGAACTGCTGCGTGCCGGACCGCCACCACTCCCGCGGAAGTTGTGCCGCGCTCTTTTCGTTGGAGGGGTTGTTGTAGTAGCTCATGATCGAACTGGCGCCGGCGTCTACGGCGGCCTGGAACGGGGGCAGTTGATATTTGAAGAAGCTGCCGGGCGTCGGATAGACCGCCCACTGTCCCCAGTTGTTGTGGGGGTCGAGGCCCTTGTCTACCGCCCCATCCCCCGGGAAATGCTTGATCGATTGCGCGACCGAGTCCGGTCCGAGCGCCGGGCCCTGGAACCCCAACACGATTTCCCGGGCGATTTCCGCATTCCACTTCGCGCTCTCCCCGAACGTGGTCTGGATCCGGTACCAGCGCGGCTCGGTCGCCACATCCACCTGATAGCCGTAACATTTCTGAATGCCTGCGGCGCGCCACTCGGCCCGTGCGACCTCAGCGAAGGCGCGGATGAGCTTCAAGTCATTCGTGGCCGCCAGCCCCAGCGTGCCGGGCCAGCTCGAGAATTCGCCTGCCGCCTCGGCTTCCTCGTACACCAGGTTGTCACGGACGTGATTCCTGGGGTTCGAGGTAAAGACGATCGGGATGCCGAGCCGCGACTTCTCGGCGAGTTCCTGCGAGGCGTTCGCGCGCGCCGCCAATTCGCGCGCGCTGAGGTTGTCGCGCAGAATCAGGTATCGGATCCGGCGCTGGTTGAGGTAGTCGTCCAGCGAGCCGGCATTGAACGACGTGATCTGCATCAACCCCGCCTTCTCCTCCAGGGTCATCCTGGAAACCAGGTCCGCCACACGCTTCTCGACGGGCAATCGCCAGTCCTCGTAGGGATCCAACACGCCGTTGTGGTTCAGATCCTTGAAGGAGAGATTGCCGGCCTTTAGCACCGGAGAGACCCGGGCACCGATCTTGGGCTGCCTGGGCGCGGTACCGGCCGCACGTAGTGATGCAATTGCCAGCGCAGCGGCCAACGCCAGCGCGGCGGAAATGGCAATGGACGATTCTCGGCTCGACATTACGATACTCCAGCATCGCCATGGTAACCGGATTCTACCGGCCGTAGTCGATGCGGTAGTATGCGGGGCGGGTAGTGACAACACGGAAA
The DNA here is from genome assembly GCA_018268835.1 of Acidobacteriota bacterium. Taxonomy (GTDB): domain Bacteria; phylum Acidobacteriota; class Terriglobia; order Bryobacterales; family Bryobacteraceae; genus Solibacter. Next base: position 22,273 of record JAFDVU010000100.1, read on the forward strand.
AGGTGAAGGCGGCCAAGAATGCCCGGCGGGCATTACCGGGATTACGTCTCATAAGTTCCTCCGAACGGCTTCCAGTCAGCGGGCCGTCCAGATTGCGGGCCGCGGACACAACGGCCCGGCGCTGCTTCATTTCTTCGGCGGGATTGTACCGCGGGCGCCGCCCCGCCCGCCCGCGGTCCTGGAGGGGCATTGGCGCCTCCGATCATGAGACCGGGATAGATCAGCGGCGGCGCCGTTCAAGAAAAGTCCATCATCATTGCCGTTGGCCTGTTGATACCTCGGCCAGTCACCCATGTCCGGATTGCGGGGATCGGCCTTCACGAATCGCACCACGTATCTGCTGACGACGCGCGCCATGGTTCTGTCCCGGTCGTTGACCTGTGCCGGGTTGTCATTCGCGTCCACCGGATTGTCGAGGTACATGTGTTCCGCTACCCGTTAGTGCCGCGGCACATCGGCCCCAATTCGGCGCAGGATCCGACGGGCCCCGATAAGCCCGGGAATTTCGTGGCGGCCAACCCCGCTAAGCGCCATGTCGACTCCATTGACTGGGTGGGCAACCTCCTGCTCACTCCGGGCGCCCACGCCGACGCTGCCGCCGCCGGGAGTGGTCCGGCGCCTGGCCGTTCTCGACCCAACGGAGCTCTGCAGCAGCATGTCGGAGTTGTTCGGCGTCGGGCCGCCACCGCGATGGGACATCCCGGGGATCAGGTATAGCCGGGCAAAGCGGTCGGTTTGCTCCTGGCCTCCCGTCGTGCGGCGCACCGCGTCGTAATACATCAGCGTCTGCGAGGGCGACACGCCCCAATCGACCCGCGGGCATCAGCGCTTTCAAGGATGCACCGATGTGGGATGTCCGCGCGCTTCGTTCGCCGGGCGCTGCCTTGGCAGCCGTGCGTTAGCTGCAATCGGCAGCTGTGGCTCCATCGAAAACAGCCGGAACATCGTGCCGCCCGTCAATTTCGGGCGCGATCAGGAGGCCCACTTCATCCAAGAGCCCAGCCTCCAGGAAGGCGCCGTTGATGTGGCCGCCGCCTTCGAGCAGCAGGCGGCGAACGCCGAAAGGTCTCACGGTTTCACCGCGCCCGCTTTTCGAAGACTTCCTTCACCACCGGCAGTACAGAGAAGACGTTTGGCCAGCCAACGTAGAAGGCCAGGTGCGTCACGGCTTCCGCCGCTTCCGCCTGAGTGAGCCCGTTATCCATCGCCCTGTTGAGGTGATAAGCAACCTGCGCGGCCTGGCCGTTGGCGATCAGGGCGCTTACCGTCACCAGACTACGGTCGCGCGGCGCCAGGTCGGGGCGAAGCCACAAGTCGCGGAACAGAACATCCGTGGTGTATTGCACCACGCCCGGAGCCACGGCGCCGAACTGCTGTTGAACCATGGCTGCGCGGCTCTTCTCGGCCTCTTCGTTCAGGGGAAGAAGCCCGGGTGACGCCGCGGGAAGTTGGTCGACGCCGATCTTGCGAGCCGCGAACACGTCTTTGGCGACGGCCACAGCCGACATGGCGTTCGCCCATCCGGCATAGAACGCGAGATGCGTGATGATCTCTGAGACTTCGCGCGCCTTGATGCCGTTGTCCAGCGCCAGGTTGACGTACTTCGACATCTCGACGGTCTGGTTGCGTGCAATCATCGCGGCGAGCGTCACGATGCTCCGGTCTCGCGGCTTGAGATCGGGGCGTTTCCACAGTTCGGCCAGGGTCCCCTGCGCGTATTTGTCCAGAGCCGGCGCAACCAGTTTGCACTCACTGAAGATCTGCATTGGTTTCGATTCCTGTTCCTTTGGCGCGATGTCCCGCTGCGCCCACAATGAGGATGCCAGGCACAGCGTGGCGATGGTGGTAGCGATGGCGTTCATTGCGATCTCCGCGAAAGGTCCGTGTCCTCATTTTGACCGGTTCAATCGTCACGGTCACCGCCCCGGGCACATAGCACGATTCTCACTGTGGTACCGCGGAGGCGCGCGTCGATCATCGGGGCCAGATAGGGGCTGCCGCTGTACTTGGTGCGATAGGCCTCGTCAATCCGATCGTCGAGCGCACCGCCGGCCGGTTCGAACGCCACGTCTTTCGTCATCCCGGCCGCCCGGATCCGGCCGGCCTTATGTCGCATGGCCGCCTGGTACCAGCGCGAGTTTCGGCCGTTGTACGGGCGCGCGTACACCGCTCCATCCACCACGACGGACCAGATCCACGTCGGCGTGCCGAACGTCTTCCCGTCCTCGCGGAAAGGCGATACGTGCAGGTCGTCGCTCCTGGCAATTCTGTCGAGTTCCTCTTTTGCCCACTCACTCATCGCCTTCGCTCCTTTCGCGCCACTCAGGGCTGCAACAGCGTTTTGATCGCCCGCCGTTCATCCATCGCGCGGTAGCCTTCGGCAACCTGTTCGATCGGAAGCGTCAAGTCGAACACCTTCCCGGGATTGATCGTCCCGTTCAGCACGAGATCGATCAATTTTGGCAGGTAACGGTGCACCGGCGCGGGGCCGCCATGCAGGTGGACGTGGCTGAAGAACAGCGCTTGCCCATCCAACTCCACTTCGTGCGGAACGCCGACGTAAGACACGAAGCCTCCCGGCCGGGCGGCCCGGATCGCCTGCTGCATAGACTCCTGCGTGCCGACGCACTCCAGCACCGAATCGGCGCCCACTCCCCGAGTCAGTTCCTTGATCCGGGAGACGCCCTCGTCTCCTCGCTCGGTCACGATGTCGGTGGCGCCGAACTCGCGGGCGAGCTTCTGCCGCGACTCGTGGCGGCTCATGGCGATGATCCTCTCGGCCCCCATTTGCCGGGCCGAAAGCACGCCGAGGAGCCCCACCGCACCGTCGCCGACCACCACGACGGTCGCGCCCGGCTTCACGTTGGCCGCGTCCGCGGCGAACCAGCCGGTGCCGAGAACGTCCGAGGCCGTCAGCAGGCTTGGGAGAAGGTCCCGGGATGGCCCCTCCGGCGTCGCCACGAGCGTCCCGTCGGCCAGGGGAACCCGCAGGAACGGCGCCTGAGCCTGCGACATGAACTCGCGCTGTACGCACGATGACTGGTACCCGTGCCGGCAATGTGGACACACGTTGTCAGACGTGGCGAACGAGCCGACCACAAACTGGCCCGGTTTTACCGCCTTCACCGCGCTGCCGACCTCCTCGACGAAACCGCAGTACTCGTGCCCCATGGGCGTCGGGCCGTTGATTGGTTGCAGTCCGCGGTACGGCCAGAGGTCCGACCCGCACACGCAGGTAGCGGCCATCCGGATCACCGCGTCGGTTGGCGCGATGATCTTCGGGTCCTCGCGGTCTTCGAACCGGATGTCGCCCGGTCCGTACAGAATGGTTCCTTTCATCCGTGGGTCTCCTGTTCTAAGCCACCGTCATTCCGCCATCGACCGTCAGCGCCTGTCCCACCACGTAGCTCGCCTGCGAACTGCAGAGCCACAGTACGGCCGCAGCGATTTCCTCCGGCCTCCCGGCGCGGCCGATCGGAACGTGCCTGGCTATCTCCGCGTAGGCCTGCTCATCCCCGCTGACCACGTCGCGGGCGATCTGCGTGTCGATGAGACCGGGATTGACCGCATTGACGCGAATCCCGCGCTTCACATATTCCAGGGCGGCCGTCCTCGTCAGCCCGACGACGCCGTGCTTGGAGGCGATGTAACAGCCGATTCCGGGGTTGCCGGTCAAGGCGCCGACCGATGCGTTGTTGACGATTACGCCGCTGCCCTGGCGCTCCATCTGCCTGAGTTCGTACTTCATGCAACTCCAAACGCCCCGCAGATTGATCCCGATGACGCGATCCCACTCTTCCCGGCTGCTGTCGGCGGTCGGAACAATGCGGGCCATGACGCCTGCGTTGTTGAACGCGGCGTCGAGGCGGCCGAACTCGGCGATGGTGCGGTCCACCATGGCCTCCACCTGCGAGTCCTCACTGACGTCGCACCGGAGCGCGAGCGCTTTCCGGCCGGCGCCAATCAGTTTCTGCGTTTCTGCGTTCACCGCGTCCTCGCGGACATCGGCCAGCACGACCGCGGCGCCCGCCTCGGCGAAGGCCCGTGCCGTGGCCAGCCCCATGCCGGTTGCCGAACCCGTTACCAGCGCGACCTTACCTGTAAAATCCAGAACGTTGGCCATCTTCATTCTTCCTGGGAGTCCTCGAACCGGCCCGTAGAATCGGCATCCCTATAATCACGGTACGGAAAGACGGCACGATTGAGAAGTCCCACAAATGAACAAGGCGTTGTGAGTAGAATTCACAAATGGACACCTACGACCTCGGGGCGCTGTCCACGTTTCTCAGCGTGGCCGAAGAGCGCAGTTTCACCCGTGCCGCTAAACGACTCGGCGTTTCGCCGTCGGCGATCAGCCATTCCATGCGCGAACTCGAAGAGGCGATCGGGGTTCGTCTGCTGTCTCGAACCACCCGAAGCGTCGCTTTGACCGATGCGGGCGAGCGGCTCCGGTCGCGCTTGCGCCCGGCATTCACGGAGATTGACGGCGCCGTGAGCCAGGTTGCCGGGCTCCGGAAACAGCCGGCGGGGCGGGTGCGTCTGCTTGTGCCGCGACTCGCCGTGAACAGCGTGCTGGCGCCGAAGGTGGGCGACTTCGTCCGCAAGTACCCGGACATCCTGCTCGACGTCACCGCCGATGACCGCCGCATGGACATTGTTGCCGGCGGATTCGACGCCGGCATCCAGTTTGGTGAATACATCGAGAAGGACATGATCGCCGTCCGCGTGTCCCCGGACTTGAGACCGGTGATCGTAGGCTCGCCCGCGTACTTCCAATCGCACCCGAAGCCCAAGTCGCCACGCGACCTCGTGCGCCACCGGTGCATCAACTTCCGGCACGGCGACGCCGGCCTGTACCGCTGGGAGTTTGAAAAGGGTAGGACGTCGCTATCGGTTGCGGTCACCGGCCCATTGATTGCCGACGACCTGGACCTCGTCATCCGTGCCGCAATCGACGACGCTGGGCTGGCCTACATGGGCGAGGACAAGGCGGCACCGCACCTCGCGAGCGGGGCGCTCATGCGAGTCCTGGAGGAGTGGTGCCAGCCCTTCCCTGGCTTTTTCCTGTATTACCCAAGCCGCCGCCAACAACCGGCGGCCCTCTCGGCGTTGATCAACGTTTTGCGCCTGTAGGAACGGGTGGATCGGCACTCGTCGCGGATCGCGCTCCTGCAGTGCCGCACGATCGAGGTCACCGGCGCGGAGGCTATCCACCTCGATCTTGATGCGATTCGAGCAGCCATTGACCCGGAGGCACGTGCCCGAGCGGTCAACGCTCCCGGTCCGCCGGTAGAGAGAGCGATCGCCTGATCTGTTCGATATGGTTGGACATGCTGTCTGGTCTTTGAACACTGAACATCTACAGTGTGTCTGTCTCGACGGAAATCGACGGGATGGCAGGCATTGGTGTTGTCCCAGACTCGCTTCTCCAAAACCGTTTCGCAACAGTCCGTCTCGGGGAGCCAATCCAAGTTTTCCGAAAGGTAAGTCCAAGGTGACGAGATTTCGGGCTAGCGGACGGATCGCTATCACACAATAGTGCACGTGGACAAATCCCCGGCCCTGCATGATGGCACCAGATAAGGGCAATAACTTTCTGATTATAAGAGGCTTACCGGCCCACCTCACGCCTACTTCACGTTGGGCAAAATGGCACGAAGACGGGGCGAAGCAAATGACGCTAAGTTATTGAAAGGAATGGCGGGGACGACGGGGCTCGAACCCGCGACCTCCGACGTGAC
>JAFDVU010000101.1 GCA_018268835.1 Acidobacteriota bacterium
CCAATACCAGCCCGAAGCCCGCGATGAACAGTCGATTGCGATTCACGTTTTCACTTCTCCTCGATGATTTGGATACAGGCGGGGACGGGGCTTCGAGCCCCGTCCCCCTTCCTTCGGGCTAGAAGAACAGCTTCAGCGCCAACTGCACCAGGCGCGGGAAGTTGTTCTGGCTCTTGGGTAGCTGTCCGAAACCGGCTGCGGTGAAGGTGCCGCTGATCGGTCCGGGACGGATCGCCGTATTGGTCAGGTTGAAGGATTCGGCGCGGAACTGCAGCTTGTAGCGCTCGCCGAAGGACGTGTCCTTCGCCACTGCCACATTGAGCTGCGGAGCCGCCGGGTTGGTCACGTTGGAGAAACGCGGAGGCAACTGGCTGTTGATCGCGTTGCTGGGGAAGTTTGCGTAGCACGAGGGGTTGTTGTTGTACCAGTGGTCCTCGTTGTGAACCACCTGCCCGCTGCTGGGGTCGGTGTAATTCACGTAGTTTCCGCAGTAGTTGATGCCGCCGGGGAGACCGATGAGGTTGCCGGAGATGTAGCTGAGAATCCAGTCGGCACGCCAGCCGCTGATGATCTTGTCCGCGGCGCCCGTGACGCCGTTGCCGAAGTACTTGCCCTTGCCGATGGGCAGGTCCCATACGCCGCTGAAGGCGAGCTCGTGGTACTTGTTCGCCGAGTCCGGCGCGTAGACCAGGTTGGCGTCCTTGCCCTGGTAGGGGTACTGGGCCAGCGTTCCGGTCTGGCCGTTGGGGCTGAGTTGCAGCACCGCGCCCTGGTTGTAGGCCCAGCTCTGGCCCACGCAGCAGGTGCGCGAATACTGCTTGCTCCAGGTGTACGAAGTCACCCACGTCAGCACGCCGCCCTTATCGGACATGGCCTTCTTCTCGAAGCGAAGCTGGAAGCCGTCGGAGCGGAAGTTGCGGTCGGCCACGTCGGCCTGGGTATAGCCGCCCCACACCGCATAGGCGTTCTCCAGCGAGGAGGCGCTGGCCGTCGGGCTGCTGCCGCGGCTCGTCGTCGTCGGCAGGATCTGGTAGAAGGGGTTGGCCAGCGGACGGCTGAAGTAGGTCGGATCGTTCATCGCGATCTGCTGATCCGTGTATCCGGCGGCGTTTTGCAGGTGCCCGTAATCCTGGCCGTCGCGGTCATAGAGCGCGTAGTTGCCCGCGAAGGAGATATCGATGATCATCGCGTGCGGCAACTGGCGCTGGACGCCCAGCGAATACTGGTAGGTGCGGGGCGTCTTGTAGTGGAGCGGGTTGGAGTTGGATCCCTGGCCGACGTTCGCCAGCAGTCCAGCGGCCGGTCCGATCGCCGCGGTGGTTCCTTGCGGGAACGGGTTCACCAGAGAGTAAGGCCCGGTCGGCGCGCCGGTCTGGCAGCCGCCTCCCGAAAACCCGTTCAGGTCGTTGAAACACGCCGACGGCATCGGGGAACCGTTCACGTTGAACGAACTGATGTAGCCGGTGGACTGGCTGAAGCCGGTCTGATCGTTGTTGGTGGCGGTATCGGACTGGTAGAACACGCCCGCGCCGCCGCGGATCACGGTTTTCTCGCCAAGCCGGTATGCGAAGCCGATGCGCGGCGCTCCGGTAGTGAAGTCCGTGTAGTGCGTTCGCCGCGGATAGCCGTCCACTCCTCCGAAGCGCCAGACCCCGTAGAGTGCCGCGGGCGGGGCCGGATACGGGTACTTCGGATTTGTGGCATCGTAGGCGGCCTTGTTGGCGCGCCAAACCGCCAGGATCTTATCGCTCAGCGGGTTCACCGTGTTGATGTCGAACATCGAGCTCATGCGGTTGTAGCGCTCCAGGTAGGCAAGCTGGAATTCGTAGCGCAGGCCGATGTTCACCGTGAGGCGGTTGGTGACCTTCCAGTCGTCCTGCGCATACCACGCGTAGTACGGACGGCTGATGTAATAGCTGGCGTTGTTGGCGATGTTGCCGCTGGTCGGCATGCCGAGCAGCAGGGTCGCCACGCTGAGGAACTGGTCGGTCTGGTTGAGCGTGCGGTCCGTGGCGCGGCGCGTCAGGCTGTTGTCGAACGTGAAGACGCCGTACGCCTGCCCGGGGTTCACATTGCCGCGGGCTTCCATGTTGTATTCGAAGCCGAAGTGCAGCGAGTGCGTGCCCTTGGTCATGGAAACGCTGGGAGTGAAGATCCAGCGGTTGTACGGCGACCAGCTATACGAGCCGGAACCGAACAGCGGCCCCGTATACGCATTGATGTAGATGTTGGGGATCACCGAATCCGGCACCGTCGGGGCGTGGATCATGTTCGTCATCCCGATGGACTGCGCCGAAATGGCGCGGGCCAGGTCCGAGTAGCCAGGCGTCAACTGCGTGAACCGGAAGTAGCTCAGCTTGACGTCCAGTACCGTGGTCGGGGAGAGCACGTGCGTGTCGTCCAGGTTCAACCCGGTGAAGGTGCGGTTGTTGTCGATGTTTCCCTGCGCCAGCGGCTTGGGGAACGTACTGGTGGAGCGGTATTCGTAGCCGTGAAACTCGCTGAACAGCGCGTAGAACTTGTTCCGGCTGCCGAAGTTGTGGTCCCAGCGCACGATCGGCTGGTTGTACCAGTAGCGGCCCGTATTGGCCGCGTTCACATAGTTGCTGGTGATCCCCGCCGCGCCCTGTCCGGGAGCGTTCGGTGCCGGCAGGTAGGAGAGAATCTTGGTCGCCACCGGGCTGATCCGGTTGGCCGGAATGACGTTCCCCGGGAAGGGATTGCGCCAGTAAGCCGAACCGTTGCTGCCGCCGCAGGGCTCGGTGTCCGGGGTGCCGGTGCCCGCCGTGCACGGGTGCGTGGTCAGCGGATCGTACACCGCCATGTTGTACTTGGAGAAGTTCTGCCCGTTGCGCAGGTCCACCGGTACGGTCTGCTGTCCGGCGCCGGGGAACGGAATGATCTCCTGCCAGCCTTCATAGCTCATGAAGACGAAATCGTTGTCCTTGCGGATGGGTCCGCCGAAGGTGCCGCCGAACTGGTTCTGCTGGTGGTTGCCCTTCTTGGCTCCGGCGTAGTTGTTGCCGAAGTTGTTGGCGTCCAGGACCGCGTTGCGGAAGTAGTCGTAGATGGTGCCGTGCCAGTTGTTGGTGCCGCCGCGGATCACCGTGTTGACCACGCCGCCGGCCTCGTGGCCGTACTGCGCGTCGTACACCGTGGTCATGGCGCTGAATTCCTGGATCGCGTCCACGCTCGGCGCAAACTCCCACGTGCTGCTTTCATTGCTGATCGCGGTCCCGTTCATCATGAAGACGTTGTTTCCGTTGCCCTGCCGGGCGCCGTTGAACTTGTAGCTGTTGTTCACGTCCCAGCCGCGGGTGCCGCTGAATCCGGATGCGCCGAACTGCTCCTGCCCGAAAATCACGCCCGGCGTCAGCGAAAGCAGCATGTAGCTCTGCCGCCCGTTCAGCGGATACTCCTGCGTTTTGATGGGGTCGAATACCAGGCCGCGCGATGCGTCGGCGCTCTGGATCACTTCCTGTTGCCCGGTCACCGTGATTTCGGTGCTCGCCTGGCCGACGGCCAGTTGCATCGGGAGATTCAGCCTCTGCCCTACGGCAAGGGTGATCGAGGTGCGGCTCAGTGTCTGGAAACCTGCCGCGGTCGCGTCGACCCGGTACACACCAGGTTCGAGCAAGGGAAGCGTATACACGCCGTCTCCGCTGGTCTTGGTTTCGTGAGTCGAGTTGGTGGCGCTGTTGACTGCCTTTACGCTTGCGTTCGGAATTGCCGCGCCCGATGGATCCGTCACGGTTCCCGTGATGGTGGCGCGGTATTCCTGGGCGTACAGGCCGGCGGAAAATATCGCCGTTAGGATTGCGAGTACTGCCTTCTTTCTCATTCCATTTCCCTCTCTCAATTGACCACCCGGGCAACCGCTGAACCGGGAGCGTCAAATCTGATTCGGCGCGCAGCGATGGTTCCCGCTGCGTCGCCGCCTTGCTGGAAATCAGAATGATCGTAACTCCGGGAACAGACGAAATCCAGATATTTTGCTGTGATTTACGGGAATTTAGTATATCCGCTACCGATTGAAAACTATGAAGTTCCGTAGCGAAACGAAAGGCGGGAAGGGTGCGGATGAGGATCTGTTCTGAAGGGACAATACTTAGCCTGCTGGAAAGTCCACTTTCCATTTTTCATAGGGGACTGGAAATGCGCCGCTCCCCTTTGCGGCGCACGCGACTAACCTGCGCGGGCGCCACAAAGCGGCACGGGCCTTGCCTCCGGATCAGGGGATCCGGATCACCGCGAAACTGCGTAGCGTTACGCTGTCGCCGCCCGCGGCCATGGCCTGGAAGTTGATCGTGATGCCGTCGGTGAAGTAGTCATCGGAAGCTACCCCTACCCCAGCGTTCAGGGTCAGGTTAGTACCCCAGCTTTGATGGCTGAATTGCGCGCCCGAAGCCTTCAGCGCCACGTCGGCGCGGCCCCCGGCCAGCGTGTCGGCCACTGCCGCGTCGCGATGCAACAACGTGGTCGAACCCCAGTCCACTTCGAAGCTGTACCCGCCCGCGCTCCCGGCATGTTCCAGATCGAAGCGGATCTCGACGCGGTCGCCGGCGGCGAGAAATCCGCCGGGGATGACACAGGTGCCCACGCCGGCGAGCGTGGCCGACGTGGTGGACGCACCCAGACCGCTGCACAGCACCTGCGGGTTCGGATATAGCTGGGTGGTATCGGTGGTGGTTCCGCTCACGCGATACCCCGCCAGTAGCGTGTCGCCGGGTTGCGGTACGGCGTCCGCCACGAACTGGATGGTATTGGCCGAAAGCGTGTAATCCTGCGCGGCCTTCTGCAGGACGCCGTTGCGGTACAGCACCAGGCTGGCCGCGGGATTCGGCACCGCCGCCAGCACGAACGCGGCGTTGGCCCCGTCCACCACCCCGGCGGGCGTCTCATTGTCGGTGAAGTTCGGCTGCGTGCCGCCGCACGGCCCCGAGGAACCGTCCACACGCACGCAATCGCTGGGACTGCCCACGACCGTCTCCAGCGCGCCGTTCGAGTTGACCCACGCCACGCGGCTGGACGAATACGCCGCCCCCTTCAACGGCCGCGCGCCCAGGTCGCTGATCAGTCCCGTGACGTCGGACTCCTGCACGGGGCCGGTCACGGCCCCTGCGCTCGCGCTCGCCGGCGCGGGCGAGGCGATGCGTACGTCGCGTACCCGCAGCGGTTGCACGCTGCTCGGCACGGCCCACGTCTCCTGGAACTGCACCCGGCCGTCGCTGTTGTAAACCACGGTGTAGCACGCCGCCGGCGTGGCTGTGGTCGTCGGCACCAATTGCACACGCAGGTTGCCGTCGCTCACCGTTACTGTGGTTGCGTGCTGCACCACCTGCGAATGATCGATGGCCACGAAGGTGGTCCATGAGATGGTCAGCGTGCCATTGAACCGGCTGCCGTCGGCCTTGTAGAGAGTGTCTTGTATGGTAGTCAGCGGTTGGGGCGCGGCGCACAGCCCGGCAGCCGCAAGCACCCCCGCGAGAATCGTTCTGGAAATCATTCTGCCTCCGCAAGATACAAAAGGCCCGCCGCCGGGAACGGCGCGGGCCGGGGCAGGAACTCCCCTGCCGGCTTCAGTCTAGCGCCACCACCCCCGTGCACTGGCTTGTCCGAATTATCCAAACCATTGAATTAAAACAATTTACACAAAATCATGAAAATTGAATCAGATGCTCCGGGAGCCGCGCGCCGAGGCGCGATACACTAAAGGCTAAAGATGCTGAAGCGTCTTCTCATGTGGGACTTCCCACGCGCGAGCTGGCAGTACGACGTCATCGTGGGCCTCATCCTCGCGTTCATTTTCCTCACGCCGCGGGACTGGTTCCACGATCAACCCCGTATTCCGCACGCCAGCGCCATCACGCTCCTGCCTTCCGACAAAGGCAGCGACCTGTATTATGTGGATCCGCAACTGCTCGCCGGCGTACCCGACGGGCAACGCGTGCAAAGCCTCACCACCGCCTTGCAGCAACGGGTGGGCAACCGGCGGCTGCGCGTCATCCGCATGGAAGAGATCCGCAACTCGGAAGGAGAATTGCAGGGCTTCCTGGCGTTGACGCGGCAGTAACGCGTTACCGACGGCCGTGCAGGATGCGTCTTAGTCAATGGTGGAGCGCTGAGAGGATGACAGGTTTTCGTTCGGTAATGCTGATTGCGGGTGCGCTGGTTCCTTTTGCCGCCCAGGCGATGGACCACACCCTCGAAGCCGCCCTCGCGCGCATGGACAAAGCCGCCGCCGGGTTCAAAGGCCTTACCGCGGACATGAAGCGGATGCACCACACCGAACTCGTCAACGAGAACGAAACCGACGAGGGGAGTATCACGGTAAAGCGCTTCAAGGCCGACGACACCCGCATCCTCATCAACTTCACCAAGCCGGAGCCGAGGAAGATCTGCATCGGCGGGGGCAAGGCGCAAATCTACAACCCCAAGACCAATGAAGTGCAGGTCGCCGACGTGAAAAAACGCCGCGACCTGATCAATGAAGTCCTGCTCCTCGGTTTCGGCGCCAGTTCCGCCGACCTGAAAGCCGCTTATACCATTCAGTTGGGCGGGGCGGATTCGGTGAACGGCGCGCCGGCGACCCGTATCGAACTCGTGCCGAGGAACGAAGAGATTCGCCATTCGATCAAAAAGTGCGAACTGTGGGTGCCCGAAAACGGCATCCCGCTGCAACAGAAGTTCTACGAGACGGGCGGCGATTACCAGATCGCGACCTACTCCAACATCGTCCTCAAAACCAACCTCCCGGACTCCGCCGTTCGGCTGGAGCTTCCACGGGGAGTCAAGCAGATCGATCTCAAATGAAGGTCCACGCCTCCACGCAGCGGCTCGAATACCTGGACTGGGTCCGCGGAATCGGCGCCATCATCATGCTCAACGGGCATGTCTGGCACTCGTACCTGCGGCCCGACCTGAAAAGCAGCGGAGTCTACAACCTCACCCAGTTCATCGGCGGCATGCCACCCGCCCTGTTTCTGTTCCTCACCGGCATCACGCTGGCCTTCCTGATGGATAGCACGCAGCGGCGCGGCATGCCCGCCGGCTCCCGCGTCGTGGAAGCACTCAAGCGCAGCCGCTACCTGTTCTTCCTCGCCTTCGCCTTCCGCATCCAGTTGTGGATCTTCGGCATGCCCTCACCCTGGGAATCGCTGTTCAAGGTGGACGTGCTCAATTGCATGGGATTCGCCATGGCGGTCTTTGCCGTGATGGCCGCCTTCCGCACCGAAGAACGCATCCGCCTGTGCGCCGCGCTCGGTCTGGGCATCGCGTTCCTCTCACCCCTGGTCTCCCAAATGGACACCAGCGCCCTGCCCTGGATGCTGCGCGCCTACCTCGTCCCCGACTACAACTTCTTCGGCATCTTCCCCTGGGGCGCGTACCTGGCCTTCGGCATCAGCATGGGCAGCATCATCCGCACCGTGCCCCCGGATATGAACGACCGCATGATGCAGTGGTGCGCCCTCGCCGGCGGAGCACTCATCCTGGCCTGCCAGTACTTCGCCAACTCCTCGCTGACCATCTACACCAAATCCGAATATTGGCTCAACAGCCCGGCGCAGGTGCTGACCAAGGTCGGGGTGCTGCTGCTGATGGTCGCGCTCGCCTTCGTGTGGACCCGCTATGGCGCCAGGGACGGCTGGAGCTGGGTGCGCCAGTTCGGCACCACCTCGCTGCTGGTCTACTGGGTGCACATCGAACTGGTCTACGGCAAGGCGTCGTGGTTCTTCAAAGACAGCCTGAACATCACGCAGACGGCCATCGCCGCCGCGGTGGTAATCCCGCTCATGCTGCTGCTCTCCACCCTCCAGACCCACCGTCGGCGTTGGAAGGAAGCGCTCGCCGAACTCGGCTGGTCCTTCGGTCCCCGCCCCGACAGCGCCGCCGGCGATTAGTTTCCGGGGTGTCGTGAATCTTGATACCGGCGATTTTGGTTTTGCCGGCCATCACCGGCAAAGCCATCCGTTGAAACAAGGGAAAGTCGACGCGTACGGTAAAAGACCGAGCTTCGAAGGCGGCGAAACGATCCGTGATGGTGACGAGCTTCACGCGTGTGGCCACGAAATCTGCTGGGACTGTTCGCCGCGGTCGGACGGCTGCTCAATACCAATCCCTCCGGTCCGTGTTCCAGTTGGAACGAAAGTACTCCCATCGGTTCTGAATCAGGGCGACCTCTAATACAAGCGAGTCGTCTACTGACTCATCTGCCGCGATGACCAAAAAGTGGCGTCGAAACTGGTAGCTGCAACAACCAACATACAGCGGCATCCAGCGGTGGAGGAGACCTTCACCGAACGCCTGCCTAACGATATCTTGGCGGCCTGTTGAGAACCGCTCTGCAAGTCCTGCAAACCGTCACTTCCTGGATCTGCAGGTGGTAGAACCTTCTCTGGGCCTCCAGAAGGCGCAAGAGATTGTCCGGCACGGCGTCGCCGGTCGGCACGCATCCGGCAGGGAGCGGCAGCATCTTGACCGTGTTGGGGCGAAAGCACTCCTCGAGTGCGCGCCGGGCGTTCAGGTGGACGCCGACCCACAGGAAAGCGCCGACGATTGCCAAGGTTAACGGCGCAAGAAGGCGCTTCAACTTAATAGGCATGCGGATCGCGATTCTAGCCTCCTCGACTCCCACTCCCGACCGCGCGTCACGAGTGCAAATACACGGGCCAGCCAAGATAGGTCTCGATCGCCTCCTTCAGCACCCCCGCGCACTGCGAAGCGTTCATCGCCGCGTGATGCTCGAAGCCGTTCTTGCAGATGTAGCGCATCAGCTTCTGCAACTCCGGCACCTCCACCACGGCGCGGCTGCCGAAGGTGGCGAGTGGATCGTCCGTGAAGCGGCCCTCGCCCGTGTAGGTACGGATCGCGCCGTTTACATCATCCGTGCTGATGCGCGCGAACGTCACCGGACCGGACGGCGTGCGCCCCGCCACCGCGCCGAACGTGTTCTCTTCGCCCAGCGTGGTCCCCAGAATCGGCGCCGTGCCGATCTCAATATCGGGCAGGAAGCTCTTTGCCCAGTTGCCGCAATGGAAGAACACGCACTTGTCGCGGTCCCGGCCGTAGTTGTTGTTCCAGTCCACCAGCGCGCTCGGCCGGCCGGACGCCAGTTGCAGCGCGTACATCGCCACCACGCCCGCGATATCCACCTCGCAGGCGCTCGGCATGAGCCGCTCGCTCATCATGCTCATCACCGTGCAGACGTTGACCCCGAAGTTCTGCTGCATGGAACTCCAGCACTGGATCGCGGACGCGTCCAGGTCGTTGTGGTCCATCCACTCCAGCAGTACCACCGCGAGTTTGGCCATCCTGGTGAGCGACGACCCCGGCACCTGCGCCGCTGCCGCGTAGCCGGTGATCTCGGCGATCTTCTCCTTCACCCGCGCATCGTCGTCGGCGATTCGCCCGGCGCGCCCGAATACGTCGGAGAGATCCATGGTGCTCACGCTGATGCCGGCCGCTTGCAGCAGCTTTTCGCTGTACCGGGTGGTGTTGAACGCGTTCGGGCGCGCCCCCACGGCGCCGATGCGCGCGCGCCGCAATCCCGCCACCACGCGGCACTGCGCCACGAATCCGGCCAGGTCCTTGCGGAACTCTTCCGACAACGGATGCGTCGTGTGGTCCTGCGTCAGGCTGAAGGGAATGCCGTACTGGCGCAGGTTGTTGCAGACCGAAATCTTGCCGCAGAAGGCGTCGCGCCGCCGCTCCACCGAGAGCTGATCCAGGTCGTCCGGGTAAGCCTGCACCAGCACGGGCACGTTGAGCCCGGCGAGCTTGAGCGTATCCGCCACGCCCTTTTCATCGCCGAAATTCGGCAGGCACACCACGACCCCGGAGATCCGGCCGCGATTGGCGGAGAAGAGTTCCGCGCACCGCTTGGCGTGCTCCCAGGTTTCCACCGCGCCCAGCTTGGTCGCCTGCTCATCCGGCAGGACCGCGTCGATCCCGCACTCGCCGAACAGCTTCAACATGTCGCGCCGGGCTTCGCCGACGAGCACATCGGGAAAGAAGTCGCGGTTCCCGATGATCAGTCCCAGGGTCGTCCTCTGCATGTCCACTCCTTCGCGCGAAACTACTTCCTGCCGAACAGCCCGAACTGGTCCGCGTTCGCCGGCGTCACCAGTTCGCAATCGATGGACTGCTTCTCCGGCGCGCCCGTCGAGCCGGTTGTCAGATACTTGTGCGCCTGGTCCACAGCCATCCGCGCGATCATCGCGGCGGGTTGCAGCACGGTCGCCTTGATGCCGCCCGCCTTCACGGACGCGATCGCGTCCGGACTGCCGTCGAAGCCGACCACGATCGCCTTGTCCAGCCCCGCGTTCTTCAGCGCCGCCTCCGCGCCCACCGCCATCGTATCGTTGGCGGCGATCACGCCTTTGATGTTGCGGTTGCCCTGGATCATGGTCTCGATCTTCTGGTACGCTTCGGTCTGGCTCCAGTTGGCGCTCTGCCGGCCCACCTCTTTCAGTCCGTCGTACTTGTCCAGCACGTCGTGGAATCCACGCGCGCGAATCGCGGCGTTGGTGTCGGACTCGCGGCCGGTCAGTTCCAGGTAGTTGCCCTTCTCGCCCATCAGCCGCACGAACTCCTGGGCGGCCAGCGTCGCCCCCTGGTAATTGTTGGAGACGATCTGCGAGACGGCGATGCCGTTGGCGTTGATTTCGCGATCGATCAGGAAACTCGGGATGCCCGCCGCCTTGGCTTTCCGCACCGCGGCGACCGAGGCATCGGCGCCGGCGTTATCCAGAATGATCGCGGCCGCCTGGTTTGCGATCGCCACATCGATCAACTGGTCCTGCTTGTGCGCATCGTCGTCGTGCGAGTTCACCGAAACCTGGTAACCCAGTTCCTTCGCGCGCGCCGCCGCCGTGTCCGCCTCCGCCTTGAAGAACGGATTGTCGTTCGAAGGCGTGATGATGGCGATCAGCTTCGGCCCCTTTGCCCCCGAGCCGCAGCCGCATAGCGCGGCGATCATCAACGGAAGAATGACGCGTCGAATTTGCATGTCAACTCCTGGAAGCGGCCGCGGCCCGCCGCATGTACCGCTGCTGCATCTGGTCCAGCACCACCGCCAATACGATCACCAGCCCCTTGATCACAATCTGCCAGAACTCGCTGACACCCATCAGGATCAGCCCGTCGGCCAGCACCCCGATCACGAAGGCGCCGGCGATCGTGCCGCCCACGCTGCCGCGTCCGCCCATCAGCGAGGTGCCGCCCAGTACCACCGCGGCGATCGCGTTCAGTTCGAAGGTCTCGCCCGTGGCCGGATGCGCCGCCGCCAGTTGCGCCGCGATGATCAGCCCCACGGTGGCCGCGCAGACTCCCGAAATCACGTACACCGCGAACTGGATCCACGGCACGCGCACGCCGGAAAGTTCGGCCGCGCGCTCATTTCCGCCGACCGCGTACACCCGCCGTCCGAACGGAGTACGGTGAGCGACGAACACGCCCGCCGCCGCGAACGCCAACATCAGCCAGATAGGGACAGGCAGCCCCAACACTGTCCCGCTGCCCAGCGAAAGAAACCCCGTGTTGCCGAGAGCGGGCTCGCCGGTGAGATTCGGAAACGTGCCGCCGCCGGAAATCAATAGCGCCGCGCCGCGCGCGATGTACAGCGTCCCCAGCGTGGCAATGAAAGGCGGCACGCGCAGCGCCGCGATCAACCCGCCGTTGACTCCGCCCACCAGCGCGCCCGCCGCCAGCGCCACCAGGATCACGAGCCACGTGTGCAGGTAGACCACCACCCCGAACGAACGCAGCACCAGCCCGCTGTGAATCAGGCCGCCCGCGACAATCCCGGCCAGCCCCGCCACCGACCCCACCGACAGGTCGATTCCGCCGCTCAGGATCACGAACGTCATCCCCACCGCCAGAATCGCGTTGATCGCGACGTGCTTCACCAGGATCGTGAGATTGCCCGTGGTCAGGAAGGCCGGCGAGAGCGCCGCGAACGCGACTGCCAGCGCCACCAGCACGATCAGCGCGCGCAGGCGGAATAGGTACGACCCCAGCAGCACGCGCACTCCTCCGGGCGCCGCGCTCATGCCCGCCCCGGCCTTTCTTCGAGCGCCGCCGACGCGGCCAGCGCCAGCGCATCGTCGGCGGCTTCGGACGCGGCGAACTCCGCCGTCACCCGCCCGCGCGACATCACCACCACGCGGTCCGCCGTGGCCCGCACTTCCTCGAGTTCGGACGTCGCCAGCACGATCCCCATCCCCGCCGCCGCGAGCCGGCGAACGATCGCGTGGATCTCGCGCTTGGCGCCCACATCCACCCCGCGCGTAGGCTCATCCAGCAGCAGCACGCGGGGTTCGGTGAGCAGGCACTTGGCGATCACGACCTTCTGCTGATTGCCGCCGCTCAGCGATTCGATGCTGTGGCGCAGGCCCGGCGCCTTGATCCGCAGTTCGTTCGCCGCCTTCGCCGCCGCCGCTTCTTCCGCCGCCGGCGAGAGCCACCCGCCTCTGGTGAAGCGGTCCAGACTCGACACGGTCATGTTCGCCAGCACCGAGAGGCTCCGCACCAGCCCAGATACCTGCCGGTCTTCCGGGGCCATCGCCAGGCCGTGCGCGATCCGCCGCGAGGTCCCCATCGCGCTCAGATTCTTCGAATCCAGGAAGATGCTGCCCGCCATTTCCGGATGCAGCCCCATCAGGCACTCCAGCAGTTCCGTGCGGCCCGCTCCCATCAGCCCGTAGATGCCCATCACTTCGCCCGCGCGCAGGCGCAGGGAGACGTCGCTCAACAGCGGCCGGCCGCTCTCCGACTTCAGCGACAGCCCTTCCACCCGCAGCAGTTCGCGGCCCGGCGCCCGATGCTCCAGCGCTTCCGGCGCACCGGAGGCGCGCCCGGTCATGCGCTCCACGATCCAGCGCGTGTCCACGGTGTCCGCCGCGGCTTCCGCCACCATGCGTCCGTCGCGCAGCACGCTGACTGTATCCGCGATGCCCAGCAGTTCCTCCAGCCGGTGCGAGATATAGACGATGGCCACGCCGCGCGCCTTCAGGTCGCCGATGATGCGGAAGAGCACCGCGATTTCAGCCGCGCTCAGCGCCGAGGTGGGCTCGTCCATCATGAGTACCCGGACATCACGCGCCAGCGCCTTGGCGATCTCCACGATCTGCTGCTGTCCCAGCGGCAGACCGCCCACCGGCGTCGCCGGATCGATCGGATGCTCCAGCCGCGCCAGCAGTTCGCGCGCCCGCTCCTCCTGCCGCTTCACATCCAGCACGCCGCCAACGGTCAGTTCCCGCCCCAGGAAGATGTTCTCCGCCACACTCAGGTTCGGGCACAGGTTCAGCTCCTGGTGGATGATCTCGATCCCGCGCGCGTCGGCGTCGCGCACCGAGCGCAGCGCGACTTCTTCGCCATTGAGCAGCAACGCTCCGCCGGTCGGCTGCACGATGCCCGCCAGGATCTTCACCAGGGTCGATTTGCCGGCCCCGTTCTCGCCGATGAGGGCGGCCACCGTGCCGCGTCGCAGCGTGAAGTCCACGCGGTCCAGCGCCAGCGTCCCCGGATACTGCATGGAGACGGCGCGGGCCTGAAGCACGATTTCGCGATCGCTCACCGGCGCTCCTCCATCGTCATCAGTTCCACCGGCACCAACTCCGCGAGCGGCGGCAGACCCTGCTCCCGCGCGGCCACCGCGCCGGCGAAGGCGATCTCGCGCCCCCTGAGCGCCGCCGCGTTCACCGGCGCCAGCACCGTCTTCAGTACGCGATCGTTGATCTCGTTGCCGGCGTCGGCGAACTGCAACTGGTTGACGAAATCCGTGAAGCGCACCAGGCCCGTCGCGTCGCGCAGCGAGTTGCCGCGCAGCACCGGACCGATCTGGATCGAGACATCGGGCCGGCGGTCGAAGGGCGCCACGTCCACCAGCGCCAGCCCTACGCGCGACCGCGTATCCACGCTGAGCACCCTGCCCTCGCCCTTTACCAGGAAGTAGCAATCGCCGGATTCGCAATGCGCGTACCGGGTGCGCGCCGCCGACGGCGAAGCGGCCATCGCGTCCAGCAGCGCGCGCGCATCCACCGCGCCGTTCCTCACCGCGGGCACCAGTTTTGCGGCCCAGATGGAATCCACGTACGCGGCCGCGGTCGGTGGCGCGTGGTCTCCGCTATCGATCGGACGCACCGTCCAGGGTGCGCAGGATCCGTACCCGCCCAACAGCGCCAGGGCTGCCATCGCGTGCGGCTTCCACATCATCGCCCCCTCGAATTCCGCCCCCCGCGCGGCGCCGCGTGATCCGCCTGGGCCGCGGGCTCGCCTCCGGCGATCAACTCCTGCGCCGACGCAAGGTCGGTAATCAGCACGTTGATGAGTTTGCCCGCCAGGGCGCCGCGGATCGCGCTCACCTTGCGCCGCCCGCCGGCAACCCCAACCACCCGCCGGACCTTGCGCAAATCTTCCAGCTCGATGCTGATCACGCGGTCGTTCAATTCCGTGATCACCTGCCGCCCCGCGCTATCAAAGAAGCGCAGGCAGATGTCGCCCACCGCGCCCTTCCCGGCCAGCAGCTTGATTTCCTGCGGCGAAAACACATTCCCACTCGAGACCAGCGCGCGAGAAGGCTCCGTGGCGCCGATCCCCACCAGCGCCAGCGTGATCCCGGGGAACAGGTCGACCGCGTCCCGCACGAAGCGATCCTTCAGCAGCACGTTGCGCGCATCCCGCGATCCCACAATTCCCGGAGCCGGCAGCAGCGTGGCCTCTCCGCCGATCAGATCCGCCAGTCGCCGCGTGACCTGCGTGGCGTGGACCTCCGCGTTCGGACTGCCCACCCCGCCCAGAATCTGGATCACCCGCGCGTTCTTGAACCGCTGGCTGGGACGCATCGCGTTCACCATCGCCAGCAGCGCCGCGCTCCACGACGATATCCCGATCACGTCGCTCGGCTTGAGCGTGTTCTCCAGGTAGAAGGCAGCGGCCGCGCCGAGGTCGCGCGCGATCTGCGCGTCGTCCTCCAGGCAGTCCACTACCACCGCTTCATCCAGCCCGTAGCGCGCCTGCAGCGCCTCCTCGGCCTCGGTGTGGGTGCCCGGCGGCAGGCTCACCGCGATGCGCACGATACCCTCGCGTTCGGCCCGCTTCAGCACGCGCGACACCGTGGATTGATGAATGTTCAGGCGCTCGCAAATCGCCGTCTGCCGCAGCCCCTGCGTGTAGTACATCCGCGCGATCTTCGCCATCAGCCGGAGTTCGTCGATTCGAGCCATGCCTGATCCTATACCGCCGATCGAGCCCTGCGCACCGCGTCGCTCCACCCGCCCACCAGTTGCTCCCGCCGTGAGGCCTCCATCTTCGGTTCGAAACGCGTGTACGGGCGGGGCAGCGCTTCCAGTTCGTCCAGCGACTTCCAGAATCCGGCCGCGAGTCCGGCCAGCCACGCCGCGCCGATGGCCGAAAGGTCCGCCGAATCGCTGCGGATCACCGGGCGCGCCAGCACGTCCGCCTGCAACTGCATCAGGTCCCGGTTGCGGCTGGCGCCGCCGTCGGCAAACAGCGCGGGCAGGTCAATTCCGGCATCCTGCCGCATGGCCTCAAACACGTCGCGCACCTGAAACGCGATGGATTCGATTGCGGCTCGAGCCAGGTGCGCCGGTGTGGCACCGCGCGAAAGCCCGCAGATGACGCCGCGCGCTCCCGCGTCCCAGTGCGGCGCGCCCAGCCCCGCGAACGCCGGCACCAGGTAGACGCCCTCCGAATCGGGCACGCTCGCGGCGAGTGCGGCCAGTTCCTCCGCGCCCGACACGCGCAGCAGTCCGGCCAGCCATTGCACTGTGCCGCCGGTGTTGGTGATGTTGCCCTCCAGCGCGTGCCGCACGCCGTCCGCCGCGGACCAGGCTACCGTGGTCGAAAGCCCGTGGCGCGATAGCACCGCCTTCCCCAGCGGCGACATCAGCGACGATCCGGTGCCGTACGTCGCCTTCACCACGCCCGGGGCAAACGCCGCGTGCCCCACCAGCGCCGCGTGCGAATCGCCGATCAGGCTCGCCACCGGTACGCCCGCGGGCAACCTGCCCGAGCCTGCCGTGACCCCGGCGATTCCGCTCGAAGGCCGCACTTCCGGCAGGCAGGCCTCGGGTACGCCGAAAATCTCCAGCAGTTCGCCGTCCCAGCGGCACTGCTCCACCTGCAGCAACTGCGTGCGCGAGGCGTTGCTCGCGTCGGTGCGGTGCTGCGCGCCGCCGGTCAGGTTCCACAACAGCCAGCTATCCACCGTGCCCGCCAGGAGTTCCCCGGCCCGCGCGCGCGCCAATCCATCCGGGATGTTGGCCAGCAGCCAGCGGATCTTCGACGCGGAAAAGAGGGGGTCCACCGGCAGGCCCGAGCGTTCTCGGATCAGCGGCTCCAACCCACGCCCGCGCAGTTGCTCGCAGAAATCCGCCGTGCGCCGGCACTGCCAGACGATGCACGGCCCCACCGCTTCTCCGCTGCGCCGGTCCCACACCACCACGCTCTCGCGCTGATTGGAGACGCCCACCGCCACGATCTCGGCGTCTTGCACCTGAGTCAGGCAATCGTCCGCCGCGTCCGCCACCGTGGCCCACAACTGGCGCGCGTCCTGCTCCACCCAGCCCGGGCGTGGGAACGCGATCGAAAGCGGACGCGACGCGCGCGCGCGGATCGTGCCCGCCCGGTCCATCAACAGCGCCTTGGTGTTCGTCGTACCCTGGTCAACGGACAGGATGAGTTTCGTGCGCGACACGGGCACTCTCCTCTACCAACTGCGCGGCCGCCCGGCGGATGCCCTCCGGGTTGAGCCCGAAATGCTCGAACAGAAATTCCGGCGAACCGGTGGGCGCGAACTCGCCCGGAAACCCGAGCAGGCGCATGCGCGCGGGGTGCGACTGCACCACTACCTCGGCCACCGCGCCGCCGAGTCCGCCCACGACGGTGTGCTCCTCGACGGTCAAAATCGGCCCGGCCACCGCCGCTTCCAGAATCGCTTCCCGATCCAGCGGCCGCACGCTCGACATGTTCACCACCGCCGCCTTGATGCCGTCCGCTTCCAGCAGCGCCGCGGCTTCCAGCGCGCGCGCCACCATGGTGCCGTTGGCGATCAGCGTCACGTCCGATCCGCGGCGCAGCCAGGGCGCGCGCCCGAATTCGAAGCGATAGTCCGCCGGGTGGATGTCCGGCACGGGCATGCGGCTCAACCTCAGGAAGACCGGCCCTTCGTAAGCCGCCGCCGCGCGCAGCGCCGACGACGTCTCCGCCGGATCCGCCGGAACCACCACGGTCAGGTTCGCGATCGCCCGCGTCCAGGCCAGGTCTTCGATCGAGTGATGCGTCGGACCGAGTTCTCCGTACGCCACGCCGCTCGACATGCCGCACAGCTTCACGTTCGAACGGCTGTACCCGCAATCCACCTTCACCTGCTCCAGCGCCCGCCCGGTAAGAAAACAGGAGGCGCCGCAGACGAACGGGATCAGCCCGCCATTGGCCAGTCCGGCGCCCACTCCCACCATGTTCTGCTCGGCGATTCCCACGTTCACCATGCGCTCGGGAAATCGCTTCTTGAACTCCTTCAGGTTGGAACTGCCGATCGAATCGTTGGCCACCGCCACGATCCGCGGATCCGCCTCGGCCAGAGCCACCAGCGTCTCCGAAAACGCCTTCCGGCAATCGTGCAGGCTCATTCGTCTCCCCCGCCCAGTTCCTTCAGCGCCTGCGACAATTCCTCCGCAGTCGGTACGCGGTGGTGCCACTCCACGCGATCCTCCATGAAGGATACGCCCCGGCCCTTGTGGGTGCGCGCGATCACACAACTCGGCTTCCCCGGCTCGAACGGCACCGCTCGCAGCGTCCGGATCAGCACTTCGAGATCGTGCCCATCCACCTCGCGGGCCGCCCAGCCGAACGCGCGCCAGCGTTCCGCCAGCGGTTCCAGGCCCACGGTACGCTCGGTCTCGTCGCCCTGCTGCAGCCGGTTGCGGTCCACGATCACCGTCAGGTTGTCCAGGCCGAACTGCGCCGCCGCCATCGCCGCCTCCCAGTTGCTACCCTCCTGCAACTCGCCGTCGCCGGTGAGCACAAACGTCCTCCAGGAAGCGCCTGTGATCTTCGCCGCCTTGGCCGCGCCTGCGCCGATCGGAAGTCCGTGCCCAAGGGGGCCGGTGTTGGCCTCCACGCCCGCCACCTTGTTGCGGTCCGGGTGCCCGTTCAACAGCGAGAGAGGCTTCATGTATTCCCGCAGCCATTCGCGCGGGAAGTAGCCGGCTTCGGCCAGCGTCGAATACAGCGCCGCCGAGCAGTGACCCTTGCTCAGGATGAAGCGGTCGCGGTCCGGCATCCGCGGATTCCGCGGATCGATGCGGAGGACGGCGGTATATAGCGCGGCCAGGATGTCCGCTGCCGAAAGATCGCCGCCCGGATGGCCCAGGCGTGCCGCGTGGACCATTTGCAGCGCGCTGCGCCGGATCCTGCGCGCCATCTTCGCGGCGGAGACAGACTCGGCGGCGGCATCGGTCGGAACGGAATCGGGGGGCATTCGCATGATTATGCCGAATTGAAATTGGATGCTAGCACCGGCGCGCGGCCGCGTCAAGCGGCGCCCGTCCAATGCCGGCGGATTTCCCTTGACGGGCCACCGGAACGATGCTAGCTTGCCCTTGGCATGACACGCCTTTAGTGCATAATTATGTCGTTCCTGGTGCCACGCGCCCTCTTCGCCGCCGTCCTGCTGATCCCCGCAGCCGCCCAACCCGCTGTCCCCGGCCGCGTCGGGCGGATCCAGGTGTCCGCCAACGGCCGCTTCCTCGAATACACGGATCGCACCCCGTTCTTCTGGCAGGGCGACACCGCGTGGCGCCTCTTCGACCGGCTCACCCGCGAAGAGGTGACGCGCTACCTCGATGACCGGCAGGCCAAAGGCTTCAACGTGATTCAGGCCGTGGCCCTGCACGCGCGCGTCCTCCAGCCTCCCTACGGCGCTCCGCTGCTGGATAACGATCCGCTCCGGCCCAATGTCACCCCCGGCAGCGATCCCGGCAAGCCCGGCGAGTACGATTATTGGGACCACGTGGATTGGATCGTCGGCCAGGCCGCCAAGCGCGGCATCTACATCGCCATGCTCCCCTGCTGGGGCAACGTGGTGAACACAGGGATGCTCAACGCGGAGACCGGTCCGCGCTATGTGCGGTGGCTCGCGCAGCGCTACGGTTCGCGCCCGAACATCTTCTGGGTACTCGGCGGCGATACCCGCGGCGACCGCAACGGCGACGTCTGGCGCGCCATGGGACGCGCGCTGAAGGAGGCCGACCCCGTCCACCTCATCTCCTATCACCCCTTCGGCCGCACCCAGTCCTCCCAGTGGTTCCACAACGAGCCTTGGCTGGACTTCAACATGTTCCAGTCCGGACACCGCCGCTACGATCAGGACACCGACCCCGGTGCCAAGGGCGAGGACAACTGGCGCTACGTCGCCGAAGAGTACGCGCTTTCCCCCGCCAAGCCCACCCTGGACGCCGAACCCTCCTACGAGAACATTCCGCAGGGCCTGCACGATACGACCCAGCCGTACTGGAGTGACGCGCACGTCCGCCGTTACGCCTACTGGAGCGTCTTTGCCGGCGCGTGCGGCCACACCTACGGCGACAACGCCATCCAGCAGATGTACCAGCCCGGCACCGCCGGAGCCTTCGGACCGAGGAACTACTGGTTCGAAGCCATTCACGACCCCGGCTCCGGCCAGATGCAGTACCTCAAGAGGTTGATGCTCTCGCGCCCCTACTTCGAGCGCGTTCCCGCCCAGGACGTCCTGGCCTCGCCCAACGGCGCCCGCTACGACTACATCGCCGTCACGCGCGGTCGCGGCTACCTCTTCGCCTACACCTTCACGGGGGCGCCCATCGCAATCCGGCTCGGCATCCTCTCCGGCAAACGCGTCCACGCGTGGTGGTACAGTCCGCGCGACGGCACGGCCCGCGATGCGGGCACCTTCGCCAACACCGGCACCAGGACGTTTTCGCCGCCGCAACACTCAGAGGAGGAGCGCGACTGGGTCCTGGTCATCGACGACGCGTCCCAACACTACCCCGCTCCCGGGCGGTAGAGTATACTCGTGGGTGTCACGCCGCGGGCCGGCGTAGCTCAGCTGGTAGAGCATCTGATTTGTAATCAGAGGGTCGCAGGTTCAATCCCTGTCGCCGGCTCCATCTAAACCTTTCACCCTCACTGAATTGCGGACGATCCCGGCGTTTCTTCGGATTTGGTGTTTTCGGGTTTGTGCCCACCCCGGACCTTCTCCATCGCTTCCAGAATGTCCGCATCGCTCGGATGAACGTAACGCTTCGTGGTGTTAGTCCGCTTGTTTTTCCGTGCTCAGTCTGACGTAGCCGATTGCCTTCATAGCAATGACTATACCTACACCCCCTTTAGGTAACAAGAGAAAATAATCGTAAGCAACCAAAACCGGGTTAAGATGGGTGCATGGCCAAGAAGCGGCTTCCGCCCGAAGTGATGGAGTTCTTCCGCAAGCAAGGCGCGAAGGGTGGAAAGATCGGCGGGAAGCGTTCCCTTGAAACCATGACACCAGAGGAACGCGCGGCCCGCGCGAAAAAGGCTTCCGCTGCCGCCGTTGCCGCGCGCAAGGCGAAGAAGAAGGCACGCTGACAATGAAGACATTTGCAGCCGGTTTCGCTTCAGGAATGATCGTCACAATTCTGGCCTGCGCCATTTTTCTCTTCCTACGAGAGCAGAAGCGCTCACAGGTTTACCGCGTATCGGTGAGTTATCCCAGCCGTTGGGATGCGGGCGAATATCGAAACTGCCGATTGAAGCCGCCGCACTATTCTGGGGATCTTTGGCCAGAGCTTGAGTGTGAAGGTACGGGCAGTCATGGCGACGCGGTTCAGGGTGCCTACGCCTTCGTTATGGACGTGCGGTTTTCGGGACCGTTCAGAATCCACAATGACGGACGCTTTGACACATGGACGTGTCAGTCCTCTGCGGCGGGAACCGGAGAACTGACATGTAACGAATGGCAGTAGTGCTCCTGTCATTCAACCGCGCCCTTGCGTGACAATTCGGCCCAAAACGCTGGTAGAGTACCGCTATGCGGACGCTCTCTGCCGCGGCCCTGTTTCTGTTCTGCGCTGCCGCCGCTTCCATCCTGTATCACTACGCGTTCCGAGTTCCGGGACAGACCCGCGCCGAGCAACAGTTTCGTAGCGAACAAGTCGATCTTGAGGCGAGCCGTCGGTGTGCAGGTGACTTAGTGCCTCACCAGTATTGTTCATAGGTCCCAGGGTTTGATTCGGCAATTGATGTTCGGTAGCATGGATCCGATTTCGAGGTTCAACGTGGATCAACAAATGGTAATGCTAAGCAGGCGTGCCGGGTACGCAGTGTTGGCGCTGGCAGCTTTTTTCGCGTGGATGTGCAGGTATGAGCTCAAAGAGGAGAAGAGTGGTAACGTTGTGCGGCTTGATCGCTTTACCGGAGAGGTAGCAACCGTGAGCGGGTCAACACTGACGATTGCTGCGCAGTCAGAACCGGAGCGGAAAGCGCCGCCGACGAAAGCCCGGGCATGGGAGAAGATTACCGTTCCTGATCTCGGAGACATCGGAGTGAACGTGACCACTGGTTGGCGCGACAAGATGATGCTCTACCGCGCAGACGTGACTCCATACGGCGGCAAGTTGAAGGCCGCCATGGAAGCTACGTATAGAACCGGGAGAATTGTCCTCTTGTTTGAAGATTCAGACGGCTTTGAGCTTGCGACTGAGGAGATCAGCTTAAAGGATGTCACACGGATTACCGACGGAAAAGGTGGGTATGTCGGCATCCAGAAGAAAGGGTCCACCAGCTTATCTCTCGACTCGTACAACGCGATTCAGCACATCAATGTGTCCTGGAGTGGCTTTGACTAGTGCTCGAACCGGTGCTTTTTGAACGGCGGTTGAAGGTCAGGCTATGACCCGACGGGCTGTGCCCAATACTGTGCCCACCCCCCGCATAGAAGCCTTGCTCTGGGTTGCGAGTTTCACGATTCCAGGGTGGCCCAAGTAATTGGAAACTAGCAAGGTTTGGGAATCGCGCGCAATCGTTGTGCCTAATGCTGAGTTGATGATTCTTCGTGCGTTCACGATTTGTAATCAGAGGGTCGCAGGTTCAATCCCTGTCGCCGGCTCCAATCCCGCACAAATCCATAGCCGGAACTACCCCTGGCGCTCGGTGACGGTGACCGGATTGCGCAGGCGGAAGGTGAGCCGCGTTTCCGAAGGCAGGGTCGCGGGTTTGCCGCGCGTGGCTAACACGGTGCCCGCGCCCGCCGCAGTGCCGGCGCCGGCGCCGATGGCCGCGCCCTTTCCGCCGCCCGCGATGGCTCCGATGATCGCCCCCAAAGCCGCGCCCGTCCCGACTTTCACCGCGTCGTCGCGATGAGTCTCCTCAGCGCGGCGCTCAAACGGATCGGTGGCCAGCCGGACCCACTGGCCGTCGCTGAGCCGCACCCGGGTCAGTTCGACGCTCAGCGCCGCGACTCCTCTGACGCGGCCCGAACGTTCGCTCGAGACTACGCGCCCTTCCACCCGCGCGCCGCGCTCGGCGATGACAAAGCCGTCCACGACGAGCTCTTTGTCCAGCGTCGCAGTGAACGTATCGCCGGCCACATTCCGCTCCGTAGTCAACCCATCGACCAGGCGCACCTGGAGCAATGTCCCGGCGTTCAGCGTCACCTGACGGGGTTGGGGCGGAGGGGGCGGCGGAGTCACATGCTCCGGCTCAGGCTGCGCGGGTGGAACCGGTTGCGGCTGCGGAGCCGGCGCGACGGGCTCCGCTACGGGCGAAGCGGCCGGCGGCGCCACCGCGGTAGGGGCGGGTTGGGCCGCCGCCACCTCCACCGGGGCCGGTGGGCGTGTCGCCGACTCGCGCTTCGCGTGCGTCCGTCCCGGCTTGGCCGCTTCCGGCGGCGGGACGAACGGAGAGGGGTGCTCCCGCGGTGCCGGTTCTGCTGGCGGCGGAGCGGCTTGCACGGGAGCCGCTACTGCCGCGGGCGGCGGCGCCTGCGCCACTACCGCGGGCGCGGCAGGCTGGTTCCGTTGCGTCAGTTTCACGAACAAAGCGCCGCCCAGCGCACTGGCAACCACCAGTAGTCCGATATGCAGCGGTTTCATAAGCTACCCTCTTACACCCTCCTTGACGAAGCGACTCCGCCGCGCGTTTCCGGCGATTCGTTAATCAAATGTTAGAATCGGAGTCAGCTCCCCCGATGCCGCAGTTCCCCTCCAGTTTCTCGATCGGCCCCGTTACCATCGCTCCGGCGACGGTGCTGGCTCCCATGGCCGGAGTCACCGACACCGTCTTCCGCCGCTTCATCCGCAACCTGGGAGGATGCGGGCTGATCATGACCGAATTCACCAGTTCCCACGGGGTGCGCGCCGCCATGGGCGCGCGCAAGCCCACCAAGACGCTGAAGCGATACCTGGCGTTCGATCCGGTCGAGCACCCCATCAGCGCCCAGTTATTCGGCGCCGATCCCGAAGTCATGGCCGACGCCGCGCGGGTCTGCCAGGACCTTGGCTTCGACATCCTCGACATCAACTTCGGCTGCCCGGTGAACAAGGTGGTCAAGTGCAACGGCGGCAGCGGATTGCTGCGCGATCTGCCGTTGGTCGAGCGCCTGCTCCGCACCGTGCGCGCCGCCATCTCTATTCCGTTCACCATGAAGTACCGCGCCGGGTGGAACGACCGGGAACTGGTGGCCGTCCACATGGCGAAGCTGGCCGAAGACTGCGGCCTGCAGGCGATTGCGCTGCACCCGCGCACGCGCGAACAGGGCTACAGCGGGCAGGCCGATTGGAGCCGCATCGCCGAGGTCAAGGCCGCGGTCAAGATCCCGGTGATCGGCAACGGCGACATCGTCACCCCCGAGGATGCGGTGCGCATGATCCGTGAGACCGCCTGCGACGCCGTGATGATCGGCCGCGCGGCCAGCGCCAACCCCTGGATCTTCCGCCAGATCGAACAGTACCTCGCCACCGGACGCTACGACGAAGCCACGCAGGACGACCGGTACCGCATGATGCGCGCCTACTACGCCATGCTGGTCGAGCGCGGCGAAGAGGACACCGTGGGCAAAATGAAGCAATTCGCCACCTACTTCACGCACGGCGTGCGCGGCGGAGCGCAGTTGCGGGCCTCTATCTACCATGCGAAGGAATCGGCCGCGATCCTCGACCTGGTGGACGCCTTCTTCCACTCCGAACCGGTGCCCGCACATTGAAAAACGTCCAACTCATCACCGATGGCGCCTGCCTCGGCAATCCCGGTCCAGGCGGGTGGGCGGCCATCCTCCGCTACGGCCCCCACAAAAAAGAAATGTGGGGCTCGGAGCCGCACACCACCAACAATCGCATGGAGATCAAAGCCGCCATCGAAGGACTGCGCGCGCTCAAAGTCTCCTGCGAAGTTCAGGTGGTTACGGATTCGGAGTACCTCAAGAACGGGATTACCACCTGGATCAAAAATTGGAAGCGGAAAGGCTGGATGACGGCCGCCAAGAAACCCGTGGTGAACCAGGACCTGTGGAAGGAGCTCGACGGACAGGTGGAACGCCACCAGACCACCTGGGTCTGGACCAAGGGGCACGCCGGCCACGAGGACAACAACCGCTGCGACGAACTCGCCACCCGCGCCGCGCGCGAGCAGAGCGCAAGCAAGTAGGCCGCAGCGATCGCGCATGGACCGGCAACCTCGACTACTGTCGGATTTTCCCGCAGGGTTCATCCCGGCACCTGACACTCGGTTTACAGATCATTACATATCACCGATTAAGCCCTGTAGCTCTTTTGAGTTACAGTGAGGAGTTGGAGCGTTGATGGCAGCCTTCCCCAATCCTCCCGAACGCTCGCCCGGCCCGCCCGGTCTGCAGCCCGCTACGGCGCCTCCGGAGCGGAGAAACCTGCCTTTGTACGGCATTGGACTCCTGTTGTTGGCCGGTGCGATCTGGTACCTGCGTCCCGGGCAGCACCAGGCGCCCAAGACCGTGGTGGTTCCCACAGTGAAGGCCGTTCGCGGGTCCATCGAGGCCAATCGCCGAATCTCCGGGTCGATCACCGCGGGCCGCTTCGCCAACGTCAACATCCCGCGCCTGCAGGCTCCCGAGACCGGTCGCGGCATGACCATCACGTTCCTGGCCGCATCCGGCAGCATGGTGAAGAAGGGCGACCTGCTGGTGGAGATCGATTCGCAGGACGCCAAGGATCATCTGAACGACGTTGAAGCCCAGGTGGACCAGAGCGTGCTCGACAACAAAAAGAAGCGCACCGTGCAGGTCGCGCAGATGGAAGCCATGCAGCAGCGCGTGCGCTCCGCCCGCGCGGACCTGCTCAAGGCCCGGGAGGACCTCAAATCCATCGAGGTCCGGAGCGAAATCTCGCAGGAAATCATGAAACTGGCGGTGGAAGAGGACCAGGCCGCCTACAGCGAGATTCAGGCCGAAGTCCCGCTCGCAGAACAGGAACTCCAGGCGGATATGAACATTTCCCTGATCGCCACCGATCAGATGACGCGCCACCGCGACCGCCACCGCCACGACATAGCCAAGTGCCGCGTGGTCTCGCCTATCGACGGGATGGTGGTGCTGCAGACCACCAACCGCAACGGCGAGATCCGGCAGATTCAGGTAGGCGAACTGGTCTACCCCGGACAACCCGTACTGCGCGTGGTGGATCCGGCGAGCATGGAACTGGACGCAACCATGAACCAGGCCGATGCGGAACTGGTGCGGCTCGGGCAGTCCGCTACGGTTCACTTCGACGCCTATCCCGACATCGCGCTTCCCGGGAAAGTGCACGCCGTGGGCGCGCTCGCCTTCAGCGGACGCCGGCAGAACAATTACATCCGCAACATCGCTGTGCGGGTCGACATCGACGGCGCTGATCCGCGCGTGATTCCCGACCTTTCGGCCAGCGCGGACGTGGTCATCGCCGGGCCCACGGAGGGCCTGATCGTACCGCGCGAAGCGGTGGCGGAATCGTCCGGCAAGAACGTGGTTTACGTGCGCCAGACCGCGGGCTTCGCGGCTCGTGAAGTGGAGATCGCCGGAGAAAACAACACGCAGGTGGCGGTATCCGGCGGGCTGCACGAAGGCGAAGAGATCGCCCTCGCCCCGGGCGGCGTCATCGCGCCCTGACCGGGGCGCGCGCGTAGCGCTTCAGGTAGTCCCGCCACCACTGCTCACGGCCCGCGGCGTCGAAGTCCTCGTTCCAATAGCGGCGGAATTCGTCCGCCTTGCCCGCCGCGCGCTCCTCGAGGAACTGCCGCACCCGTTCGCGTCCCGCCCGCGGCAGCACGCTCTCGATGCGCGCCATGGAGGCCACGGCGTCGTTGCACTCGCCCAGCAGGTTCTGCACGTGCTTGAGCGCGTCGATGCGTTCGACCAGGCCTGCCGCGTAGCAGGGGCGGAACAACTCCAGGATGTACCGGAATCGCTTCGATGCCAGGCGCAGTTCGTGCATTTCAGCGGGCGCGGGATTCCGCTCGAGCAGCGCGCGCACCGTCGCGAAATACTCGCCGGCGAGTTTCGGCAGGACGCGGCGGGCGTTTTCCGCGGGAGACGCGTCCCAGTGCCAGCGGATGGTTTTCTTGCGCGCCATATTACAGGCCCAACTCCTCCCGCCATCTCCGCGAGAGGCTCTGGTTCCGCCAGTGATGCAGTTCCGCGGCAAGGTGGCGCGCGGCGTCACCCCGCTGCCGCGCAAGCTGCCGGAGCGGAGCGGCGGCGTTCGCCGTGCCGGCGTCGCGCAGCAGCCCCATCGCGATGTCGCGATCGCGCACTTCCGCCGTTGCGTCCATCATCTGGCGCAGCGCGCGGCGCACGCGCTTCCAACTGCGTCCGGGATAGACAGCCGCGAAAGCGCGCAGGCAGCGGCTGAGCCGGCGGATCGCCACCCGCAGATCGTGCACCGCTTCGGCGTCGGCGGCGCCGGCGCGCGCGACCCGGTTGACTTCGTACGCCAGCCGGCGGAGCAGGACCGCGGTCTGATGTCTGGCGTGTTCGCGCATACTCAATCCCGCGCCCGCACCACCGCGACCGGACGCTGGTAGATCTGCTGGAAGGCTTCGCCGGCGCGTTCGGCGCCCCACTGTTCCAGGTCGATGTCGCCGCGCGCCCGCACCTGCAGCACCACCTCCCCGTTGCGCAGCGCGCACTCGATGCCCTGGATCCGCTGGTCGCGGCTGCGGTCCAGGTTATCCGCCAGCCTGAGGATCGGGATCAGCATCAGCAGCGCCCTGCGCTCCTCGGCGGAAAGCGCCTGGTACACCCCGTGCACCGGGTTGGGCAGCGCTTTGCGATGGTAGCGGCACAGCGCCGCGATCAGGAAGCGTTCCCGCTCCGTAAACCCGGCCATATCCGAATTCGAGACGACGTAGTAGGAGTGCTTGTGGTGGCTCACTCCGCTGATGTAGTGCCCCACGTCGTGCAGATACGCGGCGGCTTCGAGCAGTTTACCGGACGCGGAGGGCAGGTTGTGCAGCGGTTGCAGCGCGCCGAACAGCAGGCTCCCGATGTCGGCTACCTTCCGTGCATGGTCCAGCGACACGCCGTAGCGCCGTCCCAGTTCCTCGACTTCGCGGCGCTGGTCGCGGCTCAGGCGCGCGCGCTCGGC
>JAFDVU010000102.1 GCA_018268835.1 Acidobacteriota bacterium
AGTATAGCGCATCTTCAGGCAAGGCTTTTCTGAACCACGGAGCCCAGGCGCCGATGGGACCGGCGTGCAAGAGTAACCGGCCTGCCCTCTTACACCTTCGACCATCTCAGCACGCGATCCAGCGCCGCCAGCGTGGTCGCGTCCAGCTTCGCTCCCGGCGGGCGAATGTCCGCGCACGCGATGGCTCCGCGCCGCTTGAGCACTTCCTTGCGGATCGCCATCCCGATGCCTTCCTGGAACTCGAACCGCATCAGCGGCACGTACGGATAGAACGCCTCCGCCGCGCCGTCCACATCGCCGGAGTGGAACTTGCGCACGATCTTCACCAGGATCTCCGGATACGCGAACCCGGTCATCGCGCCGGTGGCGCCCGCCATCAATTCCTCCAGCAGGAACACGCCGCCCAGGCCGCCGAAAATGCCCAGATCCATGCCCTGCGCCGCCTCGCGGATGCGCGATGTCTTAAACGGCGTCGGCGGATCCTCGAGTTTGATGGTGCGCGCCGCCGGCACCTCTTTGGCGATGCGCACCAGCAGCCACGGCTCCATCGCGAAGCCGGAGATCGGCGGATAGTCCTGCACCACGATCGGGATCTCCACCGCCGAAGCCACCGCCGCGAAGTGCCGCACTACCGCGTCCGAGTTCAGCTTTAGCATGCGCGGCGGCGAGATCATGACCGCGTCCGCGCCCGCTTCCCTGGCCGCGCGCGTGTAATCCACGCACGCGCGCAATCCGTCCGCCGTCGCGCCGGCGACCACGCGTACTCTGCCCGCCGCGTGCCCGACCACCGTCTCCAGCACCCGCGCGCGCTCGGCTTCGTTGAGCCGCGCCACTTCGCTGGTCACGCCCAGCGCGGTCAGCCCGCTCACGCCCGCGCCCACGAACAGATCGATGACGCGCTTCAAACCTTCCAGATCCAGCTCCCCGCTCTCCGTGAAAGGAGTGGGCAGCACCGAATAGACGCCTTCGAGCTTCATCTGCCTCCCGTTCTTTGATACTGTAGCTTGTAACCGTTTACCCGACAACTTTATCGGAAAAGGAACCCGTTATGCGAACCCTCGTAGCCAGCATGCTCCTACTCGCCCCGGCGCTCATCGCCGCCGATCTCGGCGGTACCTGGATGCAGGAGATGGCCGGACGCGGCGGCAGTCAGCCCCGCAAGACGTACTACTACTTCAAGGTGCAAGGCAACACCTTCACCGGAAGCATGGTCTCCACCAGCGATCGCCGCGAGGTCACCAACGGCAAGATCGAAGGCGACACCATCACATTCGAATCCAAGGGCCCCTTCCAGGATGCTCCGCAGCAGATGCGCGGCACGCTCAACGGCGAAGAACTCACCATCATGGGCGCCGGCCGCGGCCGCGGTCCCGGCGCGCCTCCCGCTGGGATGGCGGGGCGCGGCCCCGGCGCGCCCGGCGCCGCTGCCGGACGCGGTCCCGGCGGACGCGGCTTCACTCCGCCGGTCTTCCACAAGATTTCGGCGGAGAACAAGATCCCCGCCGACTTGCTGCCCTCGCACAAGCCGCTGCCACCCATCACCTCCGCGCTGCCGCCCAACGGTTTGGCCAAGACGCCGCCCATGGGCTGGAACTCGTGGAACAAGTTCCGCGCGGAAGTCAGCGACAAGAACGTCCGTGAAATGGCCGACGCCATCGTCTCCAGCGGCATGCGCGACGCCGGCTACATCTACGTCAACATCGACGACACCTGGGAAGCCGGCCGCGACGCCAATGGCAACATCCAGACCAACGAGAAGTTCCCCGACATGAAGGCGCTCGCCGATTACGTCCACTCCAAGGGCCTCAAACTCGGCATCTACTCCGGTCCCGGACCGCTCACCTGCGCCGGCTACATCGCCAGCTACGGCCATGAGGACCAGGACGCGAAGACCTACGCCGCCTGGGGCATCGACTACCTCAAGTACGACTGGTGCAGCGCCAGCGGCGTCTACACCCGCGAAGAGCACGCGCCCGCCTACATGCTCATGGGCAAGGCGCTGCGCGCTTCCGGCCGGCCCATCGTCTACAGCCTCTGCCAGTACGGCATGCTCGACGTGGGCGAGTGGGGCGCGAAGGTCGGCGGCAACCTCTGGCGCACTACCGGCGACATCCGCGATTCCTGGGATTCCATGTCGCACATCGGCTTCGACCTCCAGCCCGGCCGCGAAAAATTCGCCGGACCCGGCCACTGGAACGATCCCGATATGCTCGAAATCGGCAACGGCGGCATGACCGACACCGAGTACCGCACCCACATGAGCCTGTGGAGCATCCTCGCCGCGCCGCTGCTCGCCGGCAACGACATCCGCTCCATGAGCGACTCCATCAAAGAGATCCTCCTGAACAAGGAAGTCATCGCGGTGGACCAGGACAAGAAGGGCGTGCAGGGCACGCGCGTGCGCAAGGACGGCGATCTCGAAGTCTGGAAGAAGCCGCTTGAGAAGGGCGTCGCCGTCGGCCTCTTCAACCGCGGCGCGGAAACCGCCAGGATGAGCGTCAAGTGGAGCGAGGTCGGGGTCACAAAGAAGAATCCCAAGGTGCGCGACCTCTGGGCCCACCAGGACCTGAAAGCCGGCGGCGAATACACCGTCGAGGTGCCTTCCCACGGCGTCGTCATGTTGAAAGTAGAGTAGCGTCGGCCTCCCGGCCGACCTTTGGACCAAGCCATGCGCCCGACTCTGCTAACGCTTCTGCTCGCCGCGACCCTGTATTCCCAGGGGCCGGTCGAAATCCGCGTCGATTCCGCCGCGAAGATCGGCCCCTTCCGTCCCATCTACTCGTACTTCGGCTACGACGAGCCGAACTACACCTACATGCCCAACGGCCGCAAGCTGGTCGGCGAACTCGCCGCCCTCAGTCCGGTCACCGTCCAGATCCGCGCCCATCACCTGCTGGTCACCGGCGACGGCACGCCCGCGCTCAAGTGGGGATCCACCAACGCCTACACCGAGGACGCTTCCGGCAAGCCGGTCTACGACTGGACCATCGTGGACCGCATCTTCGATACCTACATTCACGCCGGCGCGCGCCCCTTCGTCGAGATCGGATTCATGCCCAAGGCGCTCTCCACGCATCCCGATCCGTACGAAGTGAACTGGCCCTCGCGCGACGGCGGCAAGGGTTGGAGCTATCCGCCGAAGGACTACGGCAAGTGGGGCGAACTGGTGCGCCAGTGGGTGCTGCACTCGATCGCGCGCTATGGCAGGAGCGAGGTGGAACAGTGGAGTTGGGAACTGTGGAACGAGCCCGACATCTCCTACTGGCGCGGGACGCCGGAAGAGTACAACCGCCTCTACGACGTCACCGTGGCTGCCGTCCGCCGCGCGCTGCCCACCGCGAAAGTCGGCGGACCCGGCAGCACCGGGCCGAATTCGCCGAAGGCCGCGGCCTTCCTGCGCCAGTTCCTGGCCCACTGCGCGAAGAGCGGTACCCCGATCGATTTCATCAGCTACCACGCCAAGGGGAGTCCCCGCGTGGTGGAGGGCCACGTCGAGATGGGTCTCTCCAAGGAAATGCTCGACGTGCAAAAGGGGCTGGAGATCGTCAACGAATTTCCGCAATACGCACGGCTCCCGATCGTGCTCAGCGAGGCCGATCCCGAAGGCTGCGCCGCGTGCAGCGCCCGCACCTATCCGCAGAACCTGTATCGCAACGGCCTCATCTATCCGAGTTACACCGCGGCCGCGCTCAAGGGCATCTTCGAACTCGCCGACCGCTATCACGGCAACATGGCCGGCATGCTCACCTGGGCATTCGAGTTCGAGGGCCAGCCCTACTTCGACGGGTTCCGCACGCTGGCCACCAACGGCATCGATAAGCCCGTGCTCAACCTCTTCCGCATGGCCGGGATGATGAGCGGCGACCGCGTGAAGGTGGAAAGCTCGGGCGCGGTTCCGCTGGATCGGATTCTCGCCGAAGGCGTGCGCGCCACGCCGGACGTGGACGCCCTGGCCGCGCGAGGCGACCGTCAGCTTGCCGCGCTGGTCTGGAACTATCACGACGACGAACTGCCCGCCGCGCCCGCCTCCGTGCGACTCTCGCTCGACGGATTGCCCGCGCGCGTGCTGGTTCAGCACTACCGCATCGACGACGAGCACTCCAACGCCTACACCGCGTGGAAACCCATGGGCAGCCCGCAACAGCCGGCTCCGGAACAGTATAGGCAACTCGAAGCCGCCGGCCAACTCGAGTTGCTGACCTCGCCCGAATGGTACACGGTGAAGGAGGGCAAACTGGCGCTCGAATTCACCCTGCCGCGCCACGCCGTCTCGCTGGTCCGCGTGACCTGGTAGCGCGCCGGTAAGATCCGAAAGCGAAGGACGGTTGGACCACGTTGGTCCACGATTTTGCCGTAAGTTACTGAAATCCGGTCGAAATTTGGACCATAGTGGTCCACCGCGTTTCTCAAAATGAAGCGCGGACGCGGCGGGTAAACCGCTACCGCCCCACCGACAAGCGGTCCCCCAGAACCGGCGGCAGTCCCGCCGCGTAAATCTTCTGCTGCGCCGTATCGACGTCGTACACCACCCGGCGGTACTCCACGCGATGCCGGTCCGCATCGTAGATTGCGTACGCGGCGCGCGGATCGCCGTCGCGCGGCTGACCCACGGAGCCTGGGTTGAGCAGGTACGCGCACTCGCCGTCGATCTCCAGCATCTCCTCGCGGCGCGACGCCGGCATCCGCGTGATGGTCTCGACGCGCGAATGGTTCCAGATGAAACCGCCCTGCACGTGGGTGTGGCCGAAGAACGCCAGGCGCGAGGCCAGGTAGTGGAAGGCCTGGTTCGCCTCGCCGGCGCCGATCACATACTCGTCCTCGTCCAGGGGAGAGCCGTGGACCACCTGGAAGGAATCCACGGTGAGCGGTCCGCGCGGCAGCGACTCAATGTAGCGCGCGTTTTCCGGGGAGAGATGTTCGAGCGTCCACACGGCCGCCTGCCGCGCCACCGGGTTGAACCATTCCAGATCGTCCTGCCCGGTGGAGGCGCGGTCGTGGTTGCCGCGCACGACCGTGGCGCAGTGTTCGCGCACCCAATCGGTGACCGGGTTGGGATCGGCGCCGTATCCCACCAGGTCGCCGCAGCAGATGGCATGCTCGTAGCCGCCGGCGCTCTCGCGCAGCACCGCCTGCAGCGCTTCCAGGTTGCCGTGAAGATCGCTGACTATGAGATAGCGCACGAGTGGGCCGCCCCGGCCTTATGCCTTTCCAAGCCGCAGCAGCGTGATTTCGGGAGGCGCCCCGATGCGCGCCGGCACCCCGATGGTGCCGATGCCGCGCGTGACGTACGCGCTCGCGCGGCCTTCCCGGTAGAGACCGTAGACGAAGGGTGTGTACACTCTCGCCGGGTTGATCTGCTGGTCCAGTATTTCCAGAGTGACCTGGCCGCCATGGGTATGACCCGCAAGCAGCAAATTATAACCCTGCCGGGCCGCCACCGGGAACACGTCGGGATTGTGCTGCAGCAGCACGTTGAACGCCCCCGGCTCGATCAGCCGGTCCATGCCCTTCAGGTAGTGGCTGCGCTCCCAGTGCGAGGCGTAGTCGCAGCCGGCCAGGTTGAGGGTCGCGTTGCCGAAGCGCAGGGCCTGCGCGTGGCCGCGCAAGAAGCGGATGCCGCGCGCCGCGCAGGCGCGCTCCGCGTAGTCCTCCACCTTGGCGAATCGCTCGTGATTGCCCATGCAGGCGAACAGTCCCGCGTCGGCCTTGAGCCGCGCCAGTTGGCGGATGCATGCGTCCAGGGGATCCTGCGGACCGCTGATGAGGTCGCCGGTGATCGCCGCCAGGTGGGGCCGCAGTTCGAGCGACGCGTCGATCACGCGCGCGAATTCGGCTTCGCTCAGGAACGCGCTCAGGTGGATGTCGCTCAATTGCAGGATGCGCAGCCCGTCGAGGTCCGCGGGCAGGCCGGGGACCGGCAGGTCCACCTCGCGCACATGGAAGTCGGTACGCTGGATCAGCGCGCCGTAGCCCATCACGGCGAACGGCGCCGCCAGCAGGGCGTTTCCGCCCAGGTGCAGGACTTTGCGCCGCGCCGGGTTGGTGTCGGCGTGGATCATGCGGCGCACCGGGATCGTCACGGTGTACAGCCCCAGCGCGCCGGTCGCGGTCATCAGGTAGGCCAGCGCGAAGGCTCCCAACACCATCGAAGGCTGTGGCGGGAGCGGCGACTGCATCACCGCCCACGGCTGCGCGAACACGTAAGCCAGGGCCACGGCGATGTTGAAGGCGTAGACGCCGGCGCGCGCGCCGGGACCCGGGATGCGCGCCAGCACCAGGCGTGTGATGCGCCACTGAACCAGGGTAAAGACAACGATGAGGACGATGTCCAGGTAATTCGACACTCTTTGTTATTGTCTCACGCGCTCCACGCCGCCATCACGACGGCCAGCGCCGCGCAGGCCGCGGTTTCGGCGCGCAGCACCAGCGGACCGAGCGAAACCGCACGCCAGCCGGCGGCGTGCGCCGCGGCGCGCTCGGCGTCCGTCCATCCGCCCTCCGGACCGAGCAGCAGCGCGACCGTATCCTGCCGCTCCTCGGGAATTTCATGGAGCAGCGCCGGCGCCTCGGCCTCCTCCAGGAAAAACCGGTGCGGCGCTTCCATCCCCAGGGCTTCGGTGAAGCGCGCCGCCGGCAGGATCTCGGGGACGCGCACGCGCCGCGACTGCTGGCTGCTTTCGCGCGCGATGCGCTGCCAGCGCTCGCTGCGCTTGCGGGAGGCTTCGAACAGCCCGCGCTCGGTGCGCGTGGCTTCCACCGGCAGGATGCGCTCCACGCCGAGTTCGGTCGCCTTCTCCACGATCCACTCGAAGCGGTCGAACTTGATCAGCGCCGCGCACAAGGTGACGCGCGCCGGCAGGGGCGGGGAAGCCAGCGGCTCCAGGATGCGGAACCG
Source organism: Acidobacteriota bacterium (assembly GCA_018268835.1). Lineage (GTDB taxonomy): Bacteria > Acidobacteriota > Terriglobia > Bryobacterales > Bryobacteraceae > Solibacter. The sequence goes on from JAFDVU010000102.1 coordinate 6,896, forward strand.
CACGTGCTCTCCGCGCGCCTCCGCGATCTCGGCGAGGAAGGCGCGCTCGTTGTCCGACACTTCGAACCGCTGCCCCGGCTCGACGCGCAGAACCCGCGTCAGATGGCGCGCTTCATCGCCGCGCAACTCGGCGCTGCCGGAGCGGATCTCGTCCACAAAAAATCTCCGCCGTGCCACGGTTTTATTGTAGCGGCGCGGCGCCGCGTTCGACAGATCGCGCGCGGTTCGCTTACATTGAGGAATATGATTGCGCTTCTTCGCGGCATCCTGATCGAGAAGCACCCCAACCAGGCGATCGTGGAAGCCGGCGGCGTGGGCTACGACGTGGCCATTCCGGTCTCCACCTTCACGCGGCTTCCCGATCCCGGCGCCGAAGTGCGGCTGCGGATTCACACCCACGTCCGCGAGGACGCACTCGCCCTCTACGGTTTCTTCACGCAGGACGAGAAGGCGCTTTTCGAGAAGCTGATCTCGGTGAGCGGCATCGGGCCCACGCTGGCGGTGAAGATACTCTCCGGGCTTTCCGCCACGGACCTGATCCTGTTCATCCGTCGCGGCGAGGTGGAACGGCTGGTCCGCATCCCGGGGGTGGGCAAGAAGACCGCCGAGCGCATGGTGCTGGAGTTGCGCGACAAACTACCCGCGCCCGCCGGCGAGGAGACCGCGGCGCCGTCCGGCGGGGCGCTCTCCCCGGTGGATCAGGACGTGCTCTCCGCGCTGCTCAACCTTGGTTGCGCGCGCCCGCAGGCCGAAGCCGCGGTGCGCAAGGCCAAAGCCGCCGGGGCCGCCGGCGAGTTCGAACCGCTCTTCCGGCGCGCTCTCGAACTGGTACGGTAATCTGTTAAAGGATGCCCGACCGGCAACTGATTTCCGGAACAGCCCAGCCCGACGAACTTCAGTTCGAAGCCGGACTGCGCCCGCGCCGTCTCGCCGATTTCACCGGACAGGAAAAGCTCAAGGAGAATCTGGCGATCGCCATCGAGGCCGCGAAACTGCGCGGCGAGGCGATGGATCACGTGCTGCTCTACGGTCCTCCGGGACTCGGCAAGACCACGCTGGCCACGATCATCGCCGAGGAACTCGGGCAGCAGATCACCAACACCTCCGGACCGGTGCTGCAGAAGAAACTCGATCTCACCGGCATCCTCAGCAATATCCGCCTGCAACAGGTCTTCTTCATCGACGAGATCCACCGGCTGATGCCGGACGTGGAGGAGATGCTGTATTCGGCGCTGGAAGATTTTCGCGTGGATATTCTGGTCGGCGCCGGACCGGGCGCGCGCACCGTCTCGCTGCCCGTGCCGCGATTCACCGCGATCGGCGCGACCACGCGGCAGGGGCTGGTCAGCGCTCCGCTGCGCGGGCGCTTCGGCCTGGTGCTGCGGCTGGATCCTTACACGACCCCGCAGTTGAAGGCGATCGTGAAGCGTTCGGCGCAATTGCTCGGCGCGGAGATTGAAGACGGCGCCGCCGAAGAGATTGCCCGCCGCTGCCGGGGCACGCCGCGCATCGCCAACCGCCTGCTGCGCCGCGTCCGCGACTATGCCCAGGTGCGCGCCGACGGGCGCATCACGACGCCCGTGGCAAAGAAGGCGCTCGATCTGCTGGACGTGGACCGCTTCGGGCTGGACGAAATCGACCAGAAGATCATGATGACCATCCTCGAAAAATATCGCGGCGGTCCGGTGGGCGTGAACACCATCGCGGCTTCGATTTCCGAAGAGGCCGAGACTATCGAGGAGGTCTACGAACCTTACCTGATTCAGCTCGGCTTCCTGAATCGCACGCCGCGCGGACGCGTGGCCACCGAGCTCGCATACGATTACTTCAACGTGAAACCGAAACTCGGCAACACCGACCAGGCGGCACTGTTTTGAAAACCGTTTACCTCAGTCTCGGATCCAACACCGGGAATCGCGAGACCAACCTGCGCGCCGCGCTGGACCGTCTGGGGGCGCGCCGCGTCTCCCCGATCTACGAATCCGAACCGGTCGAATACACCGCGCAGCCCTTCTTCCTGAACCTGGTTGCCGAGACCGAGACCGACCTGATGCCGCTGCAATACCTGGCCTTCACGCAGCGCATCGAGCGCGAACTGGGCCGCGTGCGCGGCATTCCCAAAGGTCCGCGCGCCATCGATATCGACATCCTCACGTTCGGTACGCACCTGATCCAGACACCGGATTTGCAAGTGCCGCACCCGCGCATGCACGAGCGGCGTTTCGTGCTGGTGCCGTTCGCGGACCTGGCTCCGAACCTGTGCCATCCGGTCACGCGGCGCACGATCCGCGAGATGCTCGACGCGCTGCCCGATCGCGACCTGGTGCAGGCGTGGAAGCCGCTGCCGCTGGGCTAAACGGCAGCGGCCGGAAGAACCGCGGCGGATCCCGCGCTACTGTGCCTGCGCGCGTTTCAGGCGGATGGAGCCATTCGTGGTTGCGATGTGAATCGGCGGACCGCCGGAGCCGATCGCAAACTCCATGCGCTGCGACCTCGCGTTCGCCAGGTTCGGCGGCAGCGGGAAATCCGACTGGACCCGGCCCATTCCGGTCTCCGCGTGAACGCTGGCCGAATAGTCGGGCGGCATGGTGACAGTGACACCGCCGTTGGTCGTGGCGAGCTCCATTTGCCGCCCGTCGAATCCGCTGCCGGCCAACTCCACGTTGATGCCGCCGTTCACGGTCCGGCCGGTGATCTCTCCGGCCACTCGCGTGAGGTGCACGCCGCCGTTGATGCCTTCGACGTGGAGCCGCCCGCGCACATCGGAGACGGTGACGCCGCCATTGTGGGTCTTAACGGTCACATCCGTAGCCTGCGGCACGAAGATTTCGTAGCCGACGCTCCACCACGAGCGGTTCTCCGAGGCCGGTCCGGTGGCGCGAACGCGTCCTCCGGAGCCGTCGACGGTCACGCGGCTTGCCAGGTTCGCCGCGGCACCTTCGGTATCGGCCGCGGCTTCGATCCGCGCGCGAACCAGTACATCGGCCCGCAGCCAGCCTTTGACGGTCACACCGCCGTTGGGGCCGGCGTCGACGTTCAGGCTTCCGACCGAGGGCAAGCTCTGTTCGCGGATCTCGCAGTGCCGCGCGCGATCGCCATCATTGCCGCTGTTCGCGCAAGTCAATTGTTTTTCGCTGTTGTCCCGCAGTTGAGCGCAGAGCGGAACGCCGCTGAGTAACAGGGCGGCTCCGATACAGGCCGCGCCAGTCCATACCGATCTCATCGATCCTCCTTGCCGGACGGGAAGCACCGCCGAGCGTGCCGCTCGTGGGCCCGCGGTTGCGCCGTCAGTCATAATACCGGCGGAGGGGAGAAAGGTTACAGGCTTTGCGGCGGGCGGCCGCTCATTTGACGACGGTCTTCTCGACCGACTGGTTGCCGTAATCGTCTTCGACCCGCACGGCGATGGTGTGCTCACCGGGCGCGGCATCCACGGTCAACTCGTAGTCGAGCGCCGGGCTGTCGCTCAGTCTCGTGACCGGCGCGACCACCTTCCAATCCGAGCCGTCGAGCGAGTATTCGCACTTGACGATATTGCTCAGCGCGTCCGCCGCGTGCCACCTGGCCGTGAGCTTCGTGCCGCCGCGCTGCGCGCCGAGCGCGGCGATGGCGGGCGGCGTGTTGTCGATGAGGAGCGGGCTGCTCTCTTCGCGCGCGGTGAGGGCTTCGCCGGGCGGATTGCCGGGGGCGTCGCCGGCGGTCACGCGCAGCCGGTACCAGCCGTCGGGAAACGCGGTCGAATCCCAGGAAAGGTAGCGCTCGTTCACCTTGTCGCGCAGGAGTTTCCACTGGCTTTCGCCTTCGCCTTTGATCTCCACCGTATAGACCAGCGGGTCGCCGTTGGGATCGCCCGCCGACCAGCGCGCGCCGATGAAGCCCTTGGCGTACTGCATCGCGGGGGTTGCATCCGCGCCGATGGTAGTGACGCCGCCGGCCGGTTGGTGTTTGCCCATGGGGGGCAGCACCAGTGACTGCGTGAGGGGGACCAGCGGGGTGGATGGGGCAGGGAAGCGGTAGTTCGGCGGCGTGGATTCGATCTCGTTAATATACGGCTCGAGGTTCTTCGGCAGATAGGCGACATCCACCGAATCCAGGTAGGCCGCGCCGGAGAGCGTGGCCTTCCATTGCAGGAAGCGGGCCGCGGGTGAGGTCACGCGCGCGCCCTTGGTATTGGCGATGGCCGCGCTCCACGGGCTCCATCCCTTGCTCGGCTGGTCCAGGTTGCCGCTGCGCGTGGTGACCGCGATACTCCCGCTGCCCTCGAAGCTGAGCCGTCCCCACAGGGTGTACCCGCCGGCGTCGAGCACGTCGCTTTCGACGGAGCCCTCCTTTTCCAGGCCGGGACCGATCTCGTAAACCTTGCCGGTGTTGGCGGTGGCGGCGTAGAGATGCCCGCCGGCATCGCCGGCGAAGGCCGTCACCTGGGTGGCGGGCAGCGTCACCAGCGACGTGTACATGGCCGGGGTCTCGACGCGGTAGAGCGTGCCCTTGTTGCCGGAGCCGATCAGCGCGTGCCCGGCGTGGTCGAAGGCGATGGCGTATACCACATCCTGCGCGTGGCTCCACACCTTGCGCGGCGTGCCGTCAGGCTCGATGCGCCACACCTCGCTGCCGCCGGTGACCGCGGCGGACGCACTCGGCGGCGGTCCCGGCGCCGGACGCGGTTGGGCCGCTGCCGGCGCCGCGCCCGCCCCCACCACCACCTGCACCTGCGCCGGCATCGCCGGCGGAGGCAGCGGCGCGGGTACGGGTTGCGTCGTGCGCGCTCCCACGGCGGCCGCGTAGATCGCTCCGCCGGGCGCCGCCGCCACCGCCGTGACTTCGCGCTTGGCCATCTGGTACAGCACGAAGCCTTCTCCCGCCGGCGTCACCCGGATCACGAGTCCGCCGGGATCGGTGCCTGCGATGAGGTTGCCCTTGCCGTCGAGCGCGAGCGAGCGGACGTGGGATTCCTCGGTGCGGTAGAAGACGCTGCCCTTGCCGTCCGGCGTGACGCGATGGATCTCGCCCCGATCGCCGGTGGCCACGTAGAGGTTGCCCTGCGCGTCGAACACCATCGCCCAGATGTACTTGGCCTTGGGATCGTAGAAGACGGCGGCCTTGCCGTTGGAGTCGATGCGGTAGACCTTCCCGTCGGGCGAGGTGGCCGCGTAGACGCGGTCGCGGGCGTCGATGACGAGCGCGTGGATCTCCATCGCGTCCAGGTCGGCGAGCACCTTGCCCTTGCCGCCGGGTTCGATGCGATAGAGCTTGGCGGCCGCGCCTCCGGCGTAGAGCACTCCCTTGGAATCGCGCGCCAGGGCCCACAGGTAGCCGGTGCTGGAATCGTAGATCTCGTGCGTGGCCGGGGCCACGCTGAGCCGCCCGTCGCTGCGCAGCGACAGGTGCGTGAGGATCGCCTTGTCGTAATCGGAGGCGTCGCCTTGCGACCAGTCCTTGGTCTGGCCCGCCATCAGGGACAGCGGCACGAGCAGGGCCGTGCCGCACAGAATGTGTTTGATCACTTAACGTGTACCTTGAGGGAGTAACTGCCGGTGACCATGTAATCGAACGGCACCGAGGCCTGTTCCACGGCCGTCTCCGGCGTGGTGATGACGCGGCGGTCGGAGGCGCGGCCGGCCTGCATCACGTTCAGCACGCTGGCCGGCAGGCTGGGCATGGTCTTGTCGTCGTAATAGGCGGTGGGGCTGGCCGAAACCAGCGAAACGTAGAGCCGGTTGTTGGTGCGCTCCTGATTGAGCAGGGAGACGGTCTGCGGCAGGTCCAGGAAGCGGTTGAGGAATCCGGCCGCGCTCTGCAGGCGGTTGAGCGTATCGGCGTCGCTCAGCAGGATGCGGTGATCACCGCGCGCGATGCCTTCGGGAATCCGGATCTTGACTTCGCGCTGCATGGGCTCGCCGCGCCAGGGCCGGAGGGAGACCTTCACGGGAATCTCTTCGCCGGCCTGCACCTCGGTGTTCGGCACCCAGGCGTTTTCGATGGTCACGACGCGGCGCTCCGGCACGAGGTCCACCGCGAGGTTGACCGCCTTCACCTCCGGCATGTTGACATTGTTTAGGTAGAGCTTGTTGAACTTGTCGCCGAGCCACAGGGTCAGCGCCATGGGCGCGGGGATGGGCGCGTCGCTGGCGGCCATCATGGTGGAAAGCGCGATCGGCCGGGGCCCGTTCATCTCCACCTTGCCGCTCAGCCGGAACGTGGTTTCGTCGCTGAATTCGTTAAGCTGCGAGATGGTGTTGTAGAGCGTCAGCATCATCAAGGTGGGGGTCCACTTCTGGTGCACCATGACATCGAAGTGGTAATCCTTCTGGCCCATCACCTGATCCTTCGCGCCGAGCGAGCGGACGCGCAGGGACACGGGAATCATGGGCGCGGCCTCGCCGAGTTCGCCCATGATGCCACTGTGGCGGTCCTGGCGGAGGGCGCCGACGACTTCGGTGGCGTTGGCGACCTTGGTGGGCTGGAACTGGCTGGCCAGCGTGGTGACCACCTCGCTTTTGGCGAGCGGCATGTTGACCGGGCCCAGGTTGAACAGCGGATGCCCGAAAGCGAGCACGCGCTTGCCGTCGTTATACGTCACGGTGCCGAAGGCTGCGATGCCGAGATCGCCATCCACCAGGATAGTGGCCACGCTATCGCCGGGATTGAGTGACTGCTGCCATCCGGGCGCGGGTTTGGAGGAGTGGGTGGTGGTGCCGCCGATGCCCTGGACGGTGTGCACGCCGAGTTGCTGGAACATGGGGGCGAAGGCGCGGAAGGTATCGCCGCCGACTCCGGAAAAGGCGAGGGGCGAATCGATCGGCACCAGCGCGGGCACGTCGAAGGCGGCGGCGTCACCGCTGCCCGAGGCGCGCGCGGGGGCCGTATCCGGGGTGCGCGCGTTGGCCGGGCGCGATTTATCGTTGGCGTCGATCTCCAGCATCAGCTCGATCGGAGTGATGCCGCAGATGGCGTCCGGCGAGAACTGCGAGAGCCCGAGCGAGAGCGCGCCGATCAGCTTACCGCCGATATACACGGGGCTGCCGCTCATCCCCTTGGCGACGTTGGTGCGGTTCGCCTTGCCGCCCATCCTGCCGAGGATGATGTCCTGCTTCGGTCCCCACATATTTTTGGAGACGCCGATGATCTCGATGGGCACGGCTTCGGGCACCGTGCCGGAGAACACGGTCCAGGCGACCGCCTTCATGCCGGGCTTGACCTCGGACAGTTTCATGATGTCGACGGGACCGGCTTTGGGGCGCACCGGCGCCGGATCCGCGGAAAACCCCGGCAGGGCTGCGGCCGCGGCCAGGAGCACCGCGGCAAGAGAGGATCTCATGGAAGTGATGACTCCAGTTGATTCGATTGTACTACTTGCCCGGAATCAACCTACCAACTGCTCGACCACCTGGGAGAGGAGGCCGGCTTGCGGCACGCTGCCCTGCGCGATGCGCGGGTTGCCGCCGCCGCGTCCGCCGGCCGCGGTGACCGCGGCCTTGACCAGTTTTCCGGCGTCGACTCCGGCGTCTTCGCTGGCGGCCAGCAGCACGCTCGGCGGATCCTCCAGCACGGCGAGGAAGACGGCCCTGGGCTGGGCGGTGAAGTTCTGGGCCACAGCGCGCAACTCTTCCAGGCTGCCGCGCGCGGTCCACTGGGTGACGCGCCGCACGCCGTCGGGGTCCGGCGCCGTGGCGGCGTAAAGCTCCTTGCCGCGATACCCGGCGAGGTCGAGTTCGAGTTTACGCTGCGCCTTTTCGCCGGCGCGCGCCGATTCGATGAGGGCCGCGGCCATGGCGGGCGTTTCGTCCAGAGAGGCGGAGAACAACTGCGCGACCTTGTTGAGCGATTCGTAGTCGGCGCGCGCGCGCTGGAGGGCGCGTCCGCCGCAGACGAATTCGACGCGAACGGACTGGCGGATCTTTTCGAGCTTGCGGAGGAGGATGGGGCCGATTTCGCCGGTGGAGCGCACGTGCGTGCCTCCGCAGGCGCTGCGGTCGTAGGCGTCGATGGTGACGATGCGGATTTCGCCGTCGCGCTCGGAGGGCTTGCGCAGGCCGCGGGCCGCGCGGGCGTCCTCGAACTGAATGGTGACGGGGCGGTTTTCGAAGACGAGTTCGTTGGCGCGGCGTTCGGCGGCGAGGACGGCGGCGGGAGAGACGGGTCCGCCTTCGAGATCGATGGTGGCGCTCTCGGCGCCCAAGTGGAAGCTGACGGTGTGGAGCGAGAACAGTTCCTCGAAGACGGCGGAGAGCAGGTGCTGTCCGGTGTGCTGCTGCATGTGGTCGAAGCGGCGGGGCCAATCGACCGCGCCGGCGATTTCGCCGGCGGCGGCATCGGCGGGAAGCGGCGCCGCGAGGCGGTGGGTGACTCGTCCATCCTCGGTATCGGAGACTTCGAGGACCGGGACGCCGGCGAGCGTGCCGAGGTCGTGGGGTTGGCCGCCGGAGGTGGGATAGAAGGCGGTGCGGTCGAGGACGACCGTGGCGTCGCCGGCGGAGCGCTCGACGACGCGCGCGGTGAAGTCACGCAGGTAGCAGTCGGTGTAGTAGAGCCGGTGGGTCATGGGGACAAACTGATATTGTGTCAAAGTTGCGAACGGGGCGCGGAAGAGGGTAAAGTAGAAGAGTTCCCACCGCCGTGCGCCCGTAGCTCAGTTGGATAGAGCGTCTGGCTACGAACCAGAAGGTCGGCAGTTCGAATCTGTCCGGGCGCACCACTCAATCAACGACACTTCGCCGAACCGCATCGCGATCGCGAATCCCTCCAAGCACCGGAGTTCGACTGGGTGAAGCAGCGTCTTGTGGATGAGTTTCTCGCACTGCTTGCGGATCTTGTGCTTCTTCAGGCTACCCACCAGATTTCACCGGGGTCCGGGGTTATCTACATGCTTCCGCCATGTCGTCGCCGAGTCAGCCGAGTTCTTTCTCGATTTCGGCCACATCAATGTCCTGGTTCGCAATCTTGCAGGCGCGGATCAACGCTTCGCGCTCTGCCAGTCGAGCGGCCAGTGCCTCGCTAACGAACCGTGAACGGTCGCGTGAGGCAACCCCGCGCTACAACCGCACCGCCAATTCCCCTGGTACGCTGAAGGTCATTTTCAGCATTGCCATAAACCCACAACGCCAGAACGCCAGAGAAGTAGGGCGCCTTACTGGCTGGCGCTCGCCCACACAGCATGGCCCGTGTGAAATCACGCGGAGTATCGCTGTCATCGCAGGCGGCGATACGGCGCCGAGCGCCTCCGCAAAAAAACAAAAAAATGCCTCGCGGCCACCCGGGTTCGGGCAGCCGCGAGGCCAAAACATTAGGAGGGGGGTGAAGTACCGCGCAGCCCGGGCGGGGTGACGCCCCCTGCCGGGTTGGGGTCACCGCGGAACTTCACCTCGGCTCCATCATCGCCGCACGAAGCCCGGCCGCCGTCGCTTCCTTTTTCGCAAGCAACTGAAATCGCGGCAGAAAAAGAAAATTCGCGCGCACAAACACTCACCCCGCGCCGGGTTGTATCCTGGCTGCAATGACGAAATTGATCGCTGCTGTGCTGCTGTCGGGCGTGTGCGCGTACGCGGCCGCCTTCGACGTGAAGGCCTTCGGCGCCAAGGGCGACGGCAAAACTCCCGACCGCGACAGCATCAACCGCGCGATCGAAGCCGCCTCCGCCGCCGGCGGCGGCACCGTCCAATTCCCCGCCGGCACCTACCTCACCGGTTCCATCCGCCTGCGCAGCCACATCACGCTGCAACTCGATGCCGGAGCGATTCTCGAGGCCAGCCCCGACCCCGCCGCCTACGACCCCGCCGAGCCCAACGAGTTCACCAGGTTTCAGGATTTCGGCCACAGCCACTGGCACAACAGCCTCATCTGGGGCGAGGGCCTCGACAACGTCGCCATCGTCGGCCACGGCCTCATCGACGGCACCAAAGGACTCACCCGCGGCGAGCGCGGCGCCGACAAGGCCATCGCGCTCAAACTCTGCCGCAATGTCACCCTCCGCGACTTCTCCATCCTCTCCGGCGGCCACTTCGGCATCCTGGCGACCGGCGTGGACAACCTGACCATCGATAACCTGCGCATCGACACCAACCGCGACGGCATCGACGTGGACTCCTGCCGCAACGTGCGCATCGCCAACACCAGCGCCAACACCCCCAACGACGATGCCATCGTCCTCAAGACCACCTTTGCGCTCGGCGCCTTCCGCCCCACCGAAAACGTCACCATCGTGAATTGTTTCGTCAGCGGCTACGACATCGGCTCCCTGCTGGACGGCACCTACAAACGCACCGTCACGCGCGCGCCGGACCGCGACGGACCCACCGGACGCGTCAAACTCGGCACCGAATCCAACGGCGACTTCCGCAACATCGTCATCTCCAACGTCGTCTTCGACCGTTCCCGCGGTCTCGCGCTCGAAAGCGTGGACGGCGCGCGCATCGAAGACGTCGCCATCTCCAACATCACCATGCGAGACGTCTCCAACGCCCCGATCTTCATCCGCCTCGGCAGCCGCATGCGCGCGCCCGAGGGCACGCCCGTCGGCAGTATCCGGCGCGTCCACATCGCCAACGTCGTCGCGTACGACGCCGACCCGCGCTATGCCTCGATCGTCAGCGGCATTCCCGGCCACGACGTGGAAGACGTTACCCTGACGAACATCCGGCTCGTCTATCGCGGCGGGCTGAACCTCGATCAGGTCGCCAAGGAACCGCCCGACCTCGTCAATACCTTCTTTTTCCGCGCCTCCGGCGGCGTGCCTCCGCGCGAAGCCTTCGCCACGCCGGAGCGCGAAAAAGAGTATCCCGAACCATCCATGTTCGGCCTCGTACCCGCATCCGGGTTCTTCATCCGCCACGCCCGGGGTATCGAGTTGAACGACGTTCACCTGGTCCAGATGAAGGAGGACCACCGTCCGCCGCTGGTCCTCGACCAGGCGCGGGACATCTTGCTCGAACGCGTCACGGCCGCGCCGCCCGCGGGCGTGCCGTCGCTGGTCCTGCTCAAAACCGAAAACGTGGACATCCGCAATTCCGCCCACCTGCCGGACGGCCGCATCGAGCGCGCGGACCATAAGGAGATGTAGCCGGTAACTTTTCCGCGCGGCGGCACGCCGAATCCCCCGTGATGCGGCACCGTTCGTTCCTCCTTCCAGTTTTCGCGGCGGGCTTGCTCAGGGCGCAGGCTTCGCTGCCCACCGAATGGGTCGATCCCGACACCGGCCACCGCGTGATCCGCCTCTCCCGCGAAGACGGCACGCAGAGCCTCTACTTTCACCAGAACGCCTATTCCGCGGACGGCAGGAAACTCATCGTCACTACCGCCGGCGGCGGCATCGCGGCCATCGACCTGGCCACGCGCGAGATCAAGCCCCTCGTCGCCGGTCCGGTTTCCGTGCTCGTCACCGGCCACAAGACCGGCGATGTGTATTACACGAAGCGGCCGTCCGGCGCCGGCCGCGGCGCGCCGGCCATGGTCTACGCCGCCAACGTGAACACCGGCGCCGCGCGGGAAGTCGTCCATCTGCCGGCGGGGCGGATGGTCGCGTCGCTCAACGCGGATGAGACCCTCCTGCTCGGCACGTACGTGGACGGCCCGAGCGAGGGCGGACGCGGCGGTCGCGGTCCGGGAGCGGACGCCCGCTTCGGACAGCCCAACTACGAAGCTGTGGGCCCCGACGGCAAGCCGATGACCTACGCCGACGCGAAGGATCTCCGCCTGCACAACCAGCTCATGGCCGCCCGCGCCGGCGCGCCCCGCGTGATCTTCACGGTCAACACGAAAACCGGCGAGGTCAAGGACATCTTCCGCGAGCACGAGTGGCTCGGACACCTGCAATTCTCGCCCACCGATCCCACGCTCATCATGTTCTGCCACGAGGGCACCTGGCATGAAGTGGACCGCATCTGGACCATCCGCGCGGACGGGTCCGGCCTGAAGAAGATTCACACCCGCACCATGAACATGGAGATCGCCGGCCACGAATTCTTTTCAGCCGACGGCAGGATGATCTGGTACGATCTGCAGACGCCGCGCGGCCAGGACTTCTGGCTCGCCGGTTACAACATCGCCGGCGGCAAGCGCACCTGGTATCACCTGCAACGCAACGAGTGGAGCGTGCACTTCAACGTGTCCCCCGACGGCAGCCTGTTTGCCGGCGATGGCGGCGATAGCGAAATGGTGGCGCGCGCGCCGGACGGAAAGTGGATCTACCTGTTCCGGCCCGAGCGCGTGCCCGACGTAGCCGGCATCAAAACGGCGAACGCCGAAAACCTGATCGATACCGGCTTCTTCAAGGCCGAGCGGCTGGTCAACATGGCCAAACACGATTACCGGCTGGAACCCAACGTCACCTTTTCGCCCGACATGAAGTGGATCGTCTTCCGCTCCAACATGCTCGGACCCGTGCACGTGTTCGCCGTCGAAATCGCCAAAGCCGCCCGCTGACGGGCCGCCCGGCGGGGCTCCCCTACCGGGTGACGGAACTGTCGAACACGCGCACCCTCGCCCAGTTCGGCTTGCTTTCCTCAATGAAGGCGTCGTGCTTCGGAGCGCTCTGGTACGCGTCGTGGTCCGCCTTGGTCGCGAACAGCATGTGCAGCGACACGTCGAAGTCGCGGTCGTTCACTGGGCGAACGCAATCCTCCACCCGGGTTCCGGCGGCGAAGAACAGCACTCCCGGATGGTCCTTCAGGTACTTGTGACACGCCTCGACCAGTTTCGTCCTGGCGGCTTCCGAGGCATCCCTGAGCGTGAAAAATACGTTGTGAGCGTGCAACTCCGGCATCGAGTCTCCTTGTCGATCGTGGGTCTCTCCAATTGTAACTGCCACGCTCCGGGCCCACGCCGCGCCACCGGCCTTGGCACCCGTTTATGATGTGAGGCTGGGGAAGGAGGATCGCCCATGGCACAGATTCCGTTGAATAAGACGATTGATGCGAAGAAGGTGAACAAGCGCACCGGCGCGGTGATGCCCGGCCCTGAAGCCACCATCCCGTTCGGCGCCCTGGTGGAGATGACCGCCAACGACCGGGGCATGGTGACCTTCAGCTACATGATGGAACTCTACCGCTGCACGGAAGACCTCTGGCGTTCCGCCGCCGCGGATGCGCCCATCGCCGCCCCCGCGTCCGCGCCCGCTCCCGCCGCGCCGCCGCCCCCACCGTCCGTCCGGCCCGACACCCCCAGGCTGCAATGGCAGGATCTGCCCTCCACCCGCTACACCATGAGCCGCGCAAAAGTCCCCGGCGGCTGGCTCATCGCCCTCAGCCCCACCGGAATCACCTTCTACCCCGACCCGCGCCACAAATGGGACGGCCTGTCGCTCGAGTAAGGAATCGGTGACTGAGTGGTGCGCCCGCACTACTTAGGATGGATTGTAAGTCGGAGTGCCTTCCGGAGGATACCTGTACGAATCTCGGGCTTGCGTGTCGATGGGAGGCCCGGCGAGACGCGGTTGAACATCGAGCACGACGCGCCGGCGAGTCGGCATCATGACAGCAGAAGGAGTGGTGCTATGATGTAAGCATGAGAACGACGATCACCCTGGAGCCGGATGTGCAGGCTCTCATTCGAACTGCGATGAAGGAGCGGGGGATCTCTTTTAAGGAAGCGCTCAATGCAGCGGTGAGAATGGGTCTGACGCAAGGGAGACCCAAGCGTCGCGGCTTCGTGCAAAAAACCTATTCTCTTGGCGGCGATCAGAATTTCAGGTGGGACAAGGCGCTGGGAGTCGCAGCCGCTATGGAAGATGAAGAGTTGAGCCGGAAGGTTTCTTTGCGCAAATGATCCTCGTTGACGTCAATCTACTCATCTATGCGGTCAACCAGGACTCTCCGGACCATCACAAGGCGAAGTCATGGCTGGAAACTGCTGTTTCAGGAACCGAAACCGTGGGGCTGCCGTGGATCGTTCTCCTGGCGTTTCTCCGGTTGACCACAAGATCAGGACTCTTTCAGAGGCCGATGAGCGTGGATGCGGCATTCGACGTGGTCGATGTATGGCTGCAGCAGCCTTCGGTGACCGTGCCCGAACCGACGGCACGGCACCTGCAAACGATGCGTGACTTAATTTCCCCGCTGGGTACCGGGGGCAACCTCACCTCGGACGCTTATCTCGCGGCACTGGCGATTGAGCATGGCGCCGAGCTTTGCTCGACGGACAACGACTTCGCAAGGTTCAACCGTCTCCGCTGGCGCAATCCTCTGGCTCGATGAGGCTGCTGAACGGCAACTCTCCGGTTTGAAAAAGCTGTCAACTGATCAACGCATCCGGTTCTCGCTGATGTGCTGTTCGACGGCCAGCGGCAGAAAGCTGATGAGCACCGGCACGATGGCGTCGAGAACCGGCGTGCCGCCCACCCCGAGCCTCCTGCAAAGTGCGGTCCACTGCGTCTTTTTGGCCGTATCCTGGCGGCCGATTCCTCCCTGAAATAGGTGGGCCCCACCTCCTTACGCATGCCTAACGAAAGCTCACTTACTTTCCGGCTTCGCTTGACAAACTGGGTGCGACTCGTCGGACTTGACGGAGCATTAGGCCGCCGGCGGTTTTCACTGGCACACCAGCCTGGACGGGACCGTCAACAAACGCAACCTGTCAGCCGGAGAAACCCGAGAGTCAGCACGCGAAACTCTGCCCCTGCAGGTTCAGCCTGGCGGTTGAACGCGCACTCCCGCGACGCCCGGCGCAAAACCAGAGAGGTCTGGAGCAGCAACTATCTTTGAAATGTTTGGGATAATGCGCGTGCGGGCAGGCGCTGCGGTCAACGAAATCGGCGGCGGGAGTTGACGGTACAGGACGGTGGCTCCCCAAAAAGACGAGTTTCCAACTACCTCTCCCGGGCGTAAGCTATTGATTTAATTGAGCGATGAAATTCGCCACTGAAACCTCGGCTTTCGGCTTTCGAACGTATCCTCCTCGGGTCAGGTGTCGTATTCTTGTCCTCTGTTCTCGCCGAGATCAGAAAGGACCGAGTCTACGCCCGAGCCTATGCCCTTGGTACCCGGCGCATAGGATGCCGACGGAACAACTTGAGCCATGCCGTCGCAACCAAGCCAGTGAGAAGGAGCCACAACGCCGATGGCTCGGGCACGGTAGCAGGGCCCCCCTCCGTCACAGTCGCCGTGTATGGAAGGTTGATGTCCGGTTCGTTGAACAAGAAGTTACCGCCGTTCAATGGGTCTCCGTCCCACCAACCCGCACTGAGGACGAAGTTTCCACTGTTCACGAAGCCCACCGGCGCCCCTGAATCCCAAGTCAATCCGTAAAGTCCCACTCCAGCGATGGGATCGAAGGGAACCGAGATGGTCGCCCCTGGAGCGACACTGGGAAAGTCGAACAGAAGAAATGCTGTGCCGTTCGCGAACGAATCGGAGTTCAATAGGATCGGAACAAACCAATCGGTCGTCTCCGGATTCGTGACGGAATATCCCCAGCCCACTGTTGATCCGGGCGGCCCCGAAACATTTCCGTCGCCTGGTATAAGGCCGAATGTGATCGTATCACCGTAGGCTTGCGACGCCATCGCAAGAAAGGAGATAACGGCGATTCCCGCCAGCCACTTCTTTTGTCTTCTCATTTCGCGTACTCCTAAATTGGAACCGAGGATTGGGATCATGGAATCACCGTCTGTGCAATGGAGAAACTGTAGCTGGTTCCGGCAACATCCTGCAAGGTTCCCGATTCGGTGATCGAGAACTGCTTGACGGTGGACGGCACATTCAACGTCAGCGTAACCAGAGTGGATCCTCCCGCTGCAAGACTGCCAACGGTGATAGGTACTACCGGTCCAGCCAAGGCCACAGTTCCTGTGCCGCTGATCGTCCGAAAGGTGATCTGGTTGATCTTCACGTTCTGCGCGTCGCCCACTCCTGAGTTGGCAAGTTGCAAACCCAACGTCATGGTAGCGCCGGACGATGACTTGTTCGACACTGCGCCCGAGACCGAAGGCCTACCGTTGCAACTGGCAGTTGGACTGACGGCAGTAGTGGCCTCGGCGACCCCCTTGGCAGGCTCGAGGTTGCCAGCCAAATCTACTGCCCGGCTATAGAACGAGTAGCTGTGGCCTGGCTGGCCATTGAAGACACCGGAAGTTGCCGTCGTGCCGGTCAACCACGACGCATAGGCTCCTCCGTTGTCCGAAACAAAAATCGAGAATCCCTGGAGGCCACTCCCCACGTCCGAACCCGACCAGGCGGGCTTGAAACAACTCGTGTTTTGCGTCGCGGATAAGACGGCGACTCGACTCACGGGTGCGGTCGTGTCGAGGGTGTTTGCCCAGACGGGTGTGTCAATCGGTGGATTCACGTCGAATACGATGGTGGCTTTGTTTATGATCTGAGTGCCTGTCGAAGCCATCTTCGGGACCACACTAAAACTCACGCTTCCTTCTGTTCCTACTGGCAGGAATCCGGCGATAGGGTCGGTTGTGGGTTGCATAGTGGCCGGGTCCAGTGATGTGTAAACCCAGGTGAGCAAACCTGTGGTCGCATCCAGGGCAGCGGTGACCCGGACAATGAGGTTTGTTGATGGTCGTAAATCAACATCCTTGCTATAAATGCCGGCTATCGAGAGCGGTACAGCGGGCGGTGTGATCACCTTGTTCACGAAGCTGATCTGCCCTAAGATAACAGTGCTCAGGTCCACGAAAGACGGGTTCAGTTGGTCTCTAACCACCACCCTCTGAGCCGCTGCCGTCGCAGTTGGTTCGTTGTCGAAATAAATCGAGTAGCTCAGTGGCGGCGTGCTCGACACATACCGCGGAGTGCCAGCGCCGGGGCTGCCAACCTTGTCATTCGGATCGCCAGAGGTGATAATCTCGACGCCTCCCCCGCCATCCGGAGGGCACGAGCCAAACTGTCGGCAAGGCAGGCAAATATCGTGTACCCACGCGCCACTCCCCACGGTCTGGTCACAATGCCAGCAGCCGTTAGGAGGAGGCGTACCGCCACATGGCGATTGTGGCCTGTCGCCCACCCACACCCAACCGCCCATGCCGCCATTCAGTGTCGGGTCCCATACCCAGTGGCCGGAACATGGTCCATAGGAACATTGCGGTGTTGGGGGTGGCCCGCTCCCTCCGCCACCTCCACCTCCGCCACCTCCACCACCTGAGTTGGGGTCGAAGGTCGCTGTGATGGTGCGGTTACTGTACGCGTAGATCGTTGCAGTAGTCCCGTTCGCCGAATCCGGGGCAATCAGCCCCGACCAGCCACTAAACAGACTGTCGGGCCCGGCACTTGCCTGAGCGTTAATTCTGATTCCGATCGGAAGTACGGCAACCTTGCAAGATGATCCCGCGCTGCACGGAGTGAACACAGAATCAATATCGCCGGCGGAGACGCTTCCTGTTGCGGTAGAGTTTCCTGTCGCGACGAATGTTACCGAGTCAGTATTAGTGGTCGACGAGAAATTCATGTGCCAGTGCGGGGTGCCCACACACAACTCGGAATGGTTTCGCGTTGGACATCCTTGATATGGCACATTCTCGTTCGTATAGTTGGGCAACTGTCCCGGCGACTGACCATAATAAATCACAGGTAATGATGAGTCCGGCCCAAGGGAAACAGACGTAGATGCAAAATTGTCGAGCATCGTAGAAACGAACACACTACTGGGGCTGATGTCGACATTTGTGCCATTACGGTGCAGCTGATGCCCCAGTTCCGATCCGCCCGTCAGCGTAATTCGATCTCCGTTAAGTCGCTGAAGCGCGGCCAGTGCTTGGATCGTCGCATCGGTTAGGCCGATGGTGCCAGTACCGCTGCCAACTGATGTGCAATTGTTTTGCACTCTGGTGTACGGAACCCCGTCGGGACAGGGACATTTGTTGACATCGACGCCGATATTGTAGAGCCGCTGCCGCGTATTCGCCTCATCCGATGTAATGGTGATCGTCTGCGGTTGAAAGAAGGTGCAGTCAGCATCACCACAGACGTTGACGGTCCGTGAACCACCACAGTAGCCTTGTACGGTTGAGGTTAGCCATGGCTCCTGACCAAACGCCGGAATTACCGCCAGCAACGCATAGGCACCCAGCAGATCCAAGATGAAACACAAGCGCGCTCCAATTCGAGGTTCTCTCATTGCCGCTCCCCCCATACCTGAACCTGAAACCTTTGGTGCGCATAGATCGGATTATCCGGTGCCGTCAGCAAAATCGGCACCTGAAAACTCGATCCGGCAGGAACCTTTGACACATCAAAGGCAACATACGTCGTGCCGCTCAGTTGACCTGATGAGCCGGGTGGTTGTGGCGATTGCCATTGGACGTAGCTTGGGAATCCGATCCAGACTCTAACCGCCGCGCCATCAATGTTGCCGTTGTTGGTCACGTTAATGAAGTACGACTGAGGCTGTGCTGCGCGCATGACATTGCGTCCGACAAGACTGACGACGATATTGGGCGACCCGCCGAGCTCTACCGTAAATGCACCAGGCAGGGTTGTTGAGGCACCGCCGGGATTCGAAACCACCACATCGCGAAGCCCGGGAGCGGCTCCGACGAGATTCACTGTGCTGCTTAGGGTGAACCCAAGGTTTGCGACCGTCGTATTGCTTCCGACCAGATCGGGCTGACCCGGCGCGGTCAACTTCAGCGTCGCTCCGGATTGAAAGCCGGTTCCGTAGACTTGAACCGTGGCGCTCCCGGCATTTCCGCCGCGGCTTGGCGTTATCAGCAGAATCTGGAATTGATTGGTATTCGTTCCGTTCGCGGTCGTCAGGAAGGGAGTGAAGTTCACACTTCCACTGACTTTATCTCCAGCCCCACTTCCTGCCTGTGATGGACCGTTGGATGCACCCCAATAGTTCACCGTTGCGTCCACAGTTACCGAGGCATCGTCGTTTTGGAGGCCGAAAGTATTGCCGGCGATGTCGTTGTTGTGGATGAGCGGTGTCGCATGGTTGAGCGTGTGGATTGCCAGGTTGTTTCCGGCAAGGATGTTCGCGATGATCAGAGGGTTTGTTCCAGATCCACTGATCTCGATACCCGTTCCGTTTCCGAGAATTGAGTTGGCGTTCAGCGTTCCCGTTCCACCGTTGAGGACGATGGCGGTCTGGTTCCCTGTGAATGTATTCCCGGAGATGGTCGGGAGTCCAGCATCCACTCGTATCGCCGTCGTGTTTCCAACGAGCATGTTGTTGCCATTGACGGTTACGGCACCACCAGTCATGAGTATTCCGGTAGTGTTTCGGCCCAGCGTCGCGCCGCTGATGGTCACGTTCGTCCCTGCCCCGCTCACCGCCAGGCCGGTTTGGTTGTCCGTGATCTGAATCCCCGCGCCGAGCACCGGCTGGGCAGTGCCGCTTCCGATGTCCAGCGCCGAGTAGTTCGGCCCATTGTACGTGCTGCCGCCACCATAACGAATGACCACGTTGGTCAGCGTGCCCGTTGCCGCCGAGTCGAAGCGAATCCCCGACCAGTCACGGGCCGCTGGCGCCGTCGCGTTGCCATCGCCATTCGAGTCGCCACCTGCAGAGTCGTCCCGATATGACGTGAAGTAGATCGGCTGCGTCGTCGTTCCGTTCGCAACCAGAGATCCCTGCACTTTCAGAGCGGCGGAACTGTAGCAACACCCCCCCGGCGCGTACTGAAATTTCACAATCACCCCAGGCTGAACTGTCAGCGTCGCGCCAGCGGGGACTGTCAGCCCACCTGTATCAACTACGTAGGGGACTCCCACCTGACCCCAGGCGTTCACGCCCTGCATGTTCCCACTCTGTTCTTCGATCAGTGCCTTTCCGGTACCTGACACCGTGGCACCGCTGTACGTGCCACGGAAACCCGCAGCGCTCAGGAATGTCTGCCGCTTGCCTGCCGACGTGGAGATTGTGCCACCCGTGATCGTTGCAGCCGCGCCATTCTCTCCCCAAACGCCATTCGTGTTGTCGGTGAAAGTGCAGCCCGTCATCGTTGGCGAGGCGCTCGAAGTGACGTGGACACCGTAAGTGTTGCTCAAGAAAGTGCTGCCGGTGACAGTTGGGCCGGTGCCGTTGCCGCTGACCGACAGCCCCGTCACGCTGTTGCTTACCGTTAAGTTGGCCAACGTTGGTTGCGTACTCCCCGTCGCGATGTCCAGCGCTGCATAATTCGGCCCGTTGTAGGTGCTGCCGCCACCGTAACGGACGACCATGTTGCTCAGCGATCCCGTCGCCCCGGAATCAAACCGAATCCCCGACCAGTCGCCT
>JAFDVU010000103.1 GCA_018268835.1 Acidobacteriota bacterium
ACCACCCTCGGCGTCTTCTACCGCTACGCCTTCATCGAAGCCGGCAACTACGATACCCTGCACCTCTCCGGTCCGCTCGCCGAGGGGCTCAACGCCACCCAAAGCAACGGCCATTCGAGCGAAGCCGGCATCCGTCTGCGCGGAATGATCACCCCGCGCCTGTACTACGGTGTTACAGCCGCATGGCTCGGCATCTCGCTCGCCGACGGCCTGGCGCGCAACTACACCGTGCCCAGCCACGAACGCGACCGCGCCCAGCGCGGCAGCCTGGCCTTCGGACTCGGCTACGCGCTCTCGCCCCGCACCGTCCTCACCTTCGACGCCGCCGGCGGCAGCGGGCGCACTTGGGCCGCGCGCACCGAGGATGCCACCGGCGCGCTCCTGCAGAACGCCCTCGACCGCAGCCGCTTCGTCAGCCTCCACGGCAGCATTCAGCGGGACCTTACGCGGCGCCTCTTCCTCAGCGCGTCGCTGCTTCAGGTGTGGCAGTCCCACCGGGTCAACCTGGACCTCTTCCCCGACCAGTTCGGCGTCAGCACCGTGGTAGAGGATTCCCTCTTCAGCCTCACCCCGGCCTCGCCCTACGCCTCGCGCTTCAGCGATTACGGCGCAGGCTGGCGATTCACCCCCAACCTCTACGTGCAGTACGTCTATTCCACCGATTACGGCGTCACCAGCGCCACCCACACCCTGCTGCTGCGCTGGACCTTCCATCCGCGGGGCGAGTGAGGCCCCGGTGCTATGATTGCCGGTGGCGTGGATCGAGAGCACATATTGGCCCGGCTGCGTGAAAGGATCGTCGCCTACGCGGCATCTCATCTATCGAGGGACGCCGCCGAGGATCTGGCGCAGGAGGTGCTCCTGGTGCTGCACGAAAAGTATCCGCAACTGGAGCGCGTGGAGGATCTGCTGCCGCTTTCGCTGTCCATCGTGCGCTTCAAGATCTGGAGCACGCGGCGCAAGGCGGCGCGCCGCGGCGAGTATACCCAGGTGCCGGTCGCCGATATCCCGCTGCCCGATCCGGATCCCGATCCGGCGGTACTTTTGGAACGCCGCGAACTGCGCGAACGCCTGGTCCGCGCCATGGCCACGCTGGGCGAACGCTGCCGCCGCCTGATGCGCTTGAAACTCCAGGGCAAGACTTTTCCCGAGATCCAGCGGATCATGGGCGCCGCCGCCATCAACACCGTCTATACCTGGGATTTCCGTTGCCGCAAGAACCTGCTGGAGGCCATGGGCGGAGACTGGGAGGCGAAGCCATGACCCGCGAGGAAGCCCGCAAACTGCTCGGCGGTTACGCCACCGGAACCCTCACCGGCGCCGAGCGCGAAGCCTTGTTCGCCGCCGCCATGGAGGACCAGGAACTGTTCGACGCCCTGGCGCGGGAAGAAGCCCTCCGCGAAGCGCTCAGCGACCCTTCGGCCAAAGCCGAACTGCTGGCTGCGCTCGAGGAACCCGAACCGCGCGCCGCGTGGTGGAGTTGGCGTCCGCTCATCGGCGCGGTCGCGATGGCGGGAATCGCGCTGGCCGCGGTCGCGGTATGGCGCGCCACCCGCGAAAAGCCGCGGCCGGTGATCGTCGCCCAGGTCGAGAAGGCGCCCGCGCCGGCGCCCATGGCGGCGGCTCCTCCCGCGCCCGCGCCCCCGCCGCCCGTGCAGGCCAGGCCGCGCCGCCAGGAGGCGAAGCCGGCGGCCAAACCGGCCGCCGACACCGCCATGGACGCCCTCAAGAAGGACGAAGCCAACGCGCCGGCCGAAGCCGCGGCCGCGCCGCCTCCCCCGCCGCCACCTGCGCTCCAGCAGCAGCCGGCCAAGGCGCTGGAGTCCGCTCCATCGCCGCGGCAGCAGCAGATTCAGGTGCAGGCTCAGGCGCCGGAACTTCGCGTGGAGCGCGCCGCCGCCGTCGCCACCGGCTTCCGCGATGCCAAGGGCGGCGCTGCCGGTGTTGCGGGCGGCCTCGCCGCCTCCAACCTCGTCGCGCCGCTCTTGCAGTGGACCATTCTGCGCGGCGATCGCGAAGCCGCGCCCAACACCGTGCTCGACGCGGGCGAAACCGTCCGCCTGCGCATCCTGGCCCGCGCGTCCGGCACCCTGACCCTTAGGGAAGGCGACCAGGTGCTGGTCACGTCGCCGGTAGAGAGCATGGTGCCGTTTGAGACGCCGCCGCTTCCCGCCACCCAGGCAAGCTCGCGCGTCCTGCGGTTGACCCTGACTCCGCCCGGCGGAGCGCCGCTGACCTTGAGTTTGAACCTCCGATATAACAACTAGGGAAAGCTGTTATATAAGCTGATATATCAGCTTCGCGTTTTTTAGCGGAACGTTACGGTGGCGACCCGATACCATGGGGTGCCGCTGGCTTCGTCCACGCCCCAGAATTCGAAGTACTGGTCGCCGGCAGGGAAGAGGCCGGTGCCGCTCAAGGGGGCGGTGATGGAGCCGTTGCCTTCGATGCG
Source organism: Acidobacteriota bacterium (assembly GCA_018268835.1). Lineage (GTDB taxonomy): Bacteria > Acidobacteriota > Terriglobia > Bryobacterales > Bryobacteraceae > Solibacter. The sequence continues at coordinate 2,453 of JAFDVU010000103.1, forward strand.
CGCATTGCCGAACCAGCCGGCGATGTTGGCGCTGTAATCGGCGCCGTTGAACTTGATCGCGGTGAGCCGCGTGGCGACTCCGGCAGTTTCGTTGAGCTTGATCTGGAAGCTCCACAGTCCGCCATTCTGGACGACCGGGTTGGGCGCGATGGAGGCGGCCACGTTGGACTGTTCCACCTTCACGACCGCGGTCACGTTGATGAACTGGGGAGCGGCGGCGCCGGAGAGGATGGTCACGGTGCCCTGATACCGGCCCGGCTGCGGCAGCTTCGCCGGATCGACGGAAACCGTCACGCCGGCCGGCGTGCTCGCCGAGACCGTTCCGTTCAGCGCCGACACTTGGATCCAGGATTCGTCGGGGCGGAGCTGGAAGCTCACCTTCCCGGAGGATTGCGTGGTGAGCTTCACGGCCTGCGCGGCGGGCGCGGCGTGGTTGGCTTCGGTGAAGGCCACGGCCGCCTGGTCGGGAACGACCTGCGCGGCGGGCAGGTTTTCCAGGTAAGGCTTCACCTGCGCGTAGGTATTGGAGAACCGGCTATATCCCGCGGTGGAGGGATTGATGGCGCACACGGTGCCGTCGACGGCGACTTCGCCGTAACTGAGCGAGCCGACCACGACGCCGGGAGCGGTGAAGAGCGGCGAACCGGAGGAGCCGTGCTCGACGCGGCCGTGGTCCCAGGTGACCTGCAGGTAGAGGTTGGACGGAAGGGTGGATGAGCCGACGCTCGCGGTAGCGTCGTCGGTGCGCGTTCCGAGAGAGATGCGCTTCCAGGAGGCCGACGGGTGATGGATGGTGGCGACGCCGGCGGTGACGGGCGGATCGTTCACATCCCAGCCGGCGAAGGTGACCCCGGAGGGAACATTGGCCAGCAGGATCAGGCTGAAATCGCCGCCCTCGGGACCGGCGCTGGCGATGAGGTGCGCGCCTCCTGTGGATTTGGTGCTGTTGCTGCGATCGGCGGGCGGCGTTCCCCCGCAGGAGGCTGTCTGGTAGGTCCAGTAGACTTCCGCGGTGCGCGCGGCGGTTTCGTTATTGATGCAATGGCCGGCGGTGAGGAAGTAGGGTTTGAAGCTGTTGTCGCGGGTGGCCAGCAGGGAGCCGGAGCAGAAGTAGCTCAAACCGGCGTCGACGTAGCTGAGCTGGCCGACGCTGCTCATGGAGCTTTGCCAATCGCTGTAGCAGTTGGCGTCGAGTTCGCAGTAGTCGGCGGGATCCTTGGCACTGGCCGCGAAGTCCATGGCGGTGCGCTGCTGGTGCACGATGGAGCGGATCTCGAAGGGCGGCTCCAGGGCCGGTGGAGCGCCCGCTGGGGGGGCGTATTCGATGACGGCGGCGCCGCTTTCCACGGTCTCGCTGAAGAAGTGGCCGTCGTCTTGCGGGCCTTTGGCGGTGTAGGGGCCGGCGACGTGGCTGCCGTCGTGGACCCAGACCTGCCCTTCACCGGCGTCGAAGTTGACGAACTCCACGCGGATTCCGCGCGCGCCCGGACTTCGCAACCCCATACGCCAGATGCGCCGGCCGCCGGAAACGGTTGCCCAGGTTCCGGCGGCAAGCGAGTGTGAATCCAGCTTGCGCTGGATGCCAGCGATCAGCCGGGTGCCCGGCCCGGCGAGGAGACGTGCCTCGGCCTCGCCGAGCGGAGCGAGAGCGACTTCCCGAGACTTCCTCAATCCGAGCCGTATTCCCGGCGGCCGTACCTCGACGCGAGAGGTACGTTCCGTCGCGGTGTACATGGCGGGTTCCTTGCGCAACACCTGTTGCGCGTGGATGCCGGGAAGACACAGCCCCACCGCGCATGCCGCTATCCTGAAAAACCGCATGGCTACACCGTGACTTTAGAGGGTTACGGGCGGTACGAACAAGACTGGAATTGGGCTATAGAACGGCGATAACGATGGATATGCGGTGAGGTTAGGGAGGTGAGTACCTCCGGCTCATTCGCTGTAGCCGATCTCGGTGGAGCGCGCGGAGAGGGCGGCGTAAGCCAGCAGGATCAGGGTGACGGCGAGCAGGCCGGGGACGGCCACCCAGAAGGGCGCCGGATCGGCATCGATCACCATCACGTTGAACGGCGGCGGGATCGGGATTTCCACCGGGCAAAGGTTCTTCAGGTAGAAAATCACACTGATCTTCTTGAGGAAGGCGGGGAGGAAGGGATTGATGTTTTCCCACACCATGACCACGGCGGCGGGAATCATCGGGTTGCGGAAGAAGAGGCCGCTCATCAGGAACACGGCGCCGTAGCCGGCGCAGGCCAGGGCCGCGACCAGGCAGTAGGAGCCGAGTTGTCCGAGGCCGGGACCGTGGAACACGTAATCGTTGTAGGCGGCGCCGAAGTGGCGCCCGATGAGCATGAAGCTGATGGCGGTGGAGCCCACCCAGAGCACGGTGGCGCTGAGGAGTCCGGCGAGGTACTTGCCGGCCACCAGGACTTCGCGGCGCAGCGGCGTGAGGTAGTAGTAGTGCAGGGTCTTTTCGAGCACCTCGCCGCGGAAGAGGTTGGAGAACACGCCCACGCAGCCGAAGAAGATGCCGAGCCGCAGGTAGTAGAAATGGAAGATGCCGGCGAAGACCAGGGTGTCTTCCCCGATGCTGTGGCGGCCCCCATGCCGCGCGCTCTCAATGAGCCAGTGCATGCCGGTGAGGAATACCGGGCCGAAGGCGAGCAGGTAGACCCACCAGCCGCGGCGCGAGAGGAAGGTCTTGCGCATCTCCAGACGAAGGACGGCTCCGATCTGGCGCAGGTAGAGACTCATATGGACTCCGGGCGAGCGTGGCTCGCCTTGGCGCCACCGAGGGGTGGAAGGGTCATAGCGGCGCGAAACGGGGGTAGAGGGGATCTCATATGGCGGCTCCTTCTCCGCCGATGAGGTATTGGTAAACGCTGTTGACGTCATCGTCGGCGGGGGAGACGGATTCGACTTCGATGCCGGAGTCGAGCACGATGCGGTTGAGCAGGAGGTAGAAGCCGTCGGCATCGCGGGTGCGCAGCAGGATCTCTTTGCCGTTGGTGTGGAGCTTGGCCTCGACCACGTGGTTCTCGATGAAGAGGCGCGCGGCGAGCTGATTGGGCCGGCTGCAGCGCACCAGGATCTGCATGGGCTGATCCTTGACTTCGCCGCGCACGCTCTGGATCTGGCCCTCGGCGACGACGTAGCCCTGGCTGAGCAGGATCACCTGGTCGCTGATGCGGTCCACTTCGTGGAGGATGTGGCTGGAGACGATGACGTGCTTGCCGGCCTTGCCCCACTGCTGGAAGAGCGCGATGGCTTCGGCGCGGGCCAGCGGGTCGAGGCCGTTGAGCGGTTCGTCGAGCACCAGCACCTGGGGATCGTGCGCGATGGCCTGGGCCAGGCGCGCGCGCTGCCGCATGCCCTTGCTGTAAGCGGCGACGGGGCGGTTGCGCGCTTCCATCATGCCCACCATTTCGAGCGCGGCGAGCGTGCGGCGGCCGCATTCGGCGGGCTCGAAGCCGTGCATCAACAGGAAGCTGTAGACGAACTGATAGCCGCTGAGGCCCTTGGGGAAGGCGTCGAATTGCGCGCAGTAGCCGACCGCGCGGCAGAGCCGTCCGGGATCGTTGGGCGCGATACCGAGCACGCGGATCTCGCCCTCGGTGGGGCGGATGAGCCCGGTCATCAGGTTCATCAGCGTGGTCTTGCCGCTGCCGTTGGGGCCTACCAGGCTGGTGACGCCGGGCGGAATGGAAAGGCTCACGTTGTTGATGCCGAGCACTTCGCCGTAGAAGCGCGAGACGTTGGCGAAGGTGATGAGGTTGTCGCTCACCGCACCACCTCCGCGCCGCGAATCTTGCGCGACAGCATGTACAGGCAGATGCCGGAGAGAGCCAGCAGCGCCATCCAGCAGCTCCATAGCGGCAGTTCCTGGCCGGAGGGCATGCGGAAGAAGGCGCCGCCGTTGTTCACTTTCGGATCGGCGCCGAAGAGCTGCACCCAGATGGAGCCGATCAGGGCGCTGATATTGAGCAGGTGGCCCCAGTTGGTGCGCTGCACGCTGTTGACGGCGACGCCGAAGCCGGCCATGACGAAGAAGACGCCGAACATGAGGGCGCCGGCGGCGGGCTTCCACTTGACCCACGCGGAGAGCGCGAGCGCCAGCAGAGCGAGCAGCAGGATCCAGACCCAGGAGCCGAGGAACAGGCCCCAAGCCAGGTTGGTGTTGTTTTGCAGCCAGGTCCAGCCGTCTTCGAGGTAGGCCTGCAAGGCGAAGAGCAGCAGTCCCGGGACCCAGGTCATCAGCGAGGTGAGCGCGATCAGGATCCACATTTTGCCGAGCACGTACTCGACGCGCGAGAAGGGGCGCGCCAGGTAGAGCGAGAGGGCGTTGTTGGCCAGATCGGGCGAGACCTGTCCGGGGCCGACGAACGCGGCCATGAACAGCGCCAGCATGCTCTGCCAGCCGAGGAAGTTGAGGAAGAAGGTGGCGTTGATCGAGATCAGCCGGTTGGCGTTCTGCACGCCGAGCAGGGCGAGCGCGCTGGCATTGTGCTGCACGTAGATGATGAGCGCGGCGATCAGGGGATAGATGAAGCTGGCCAGGAAGAAGATGGTGAGGAAGCGCGATTTGCGCATGTCCTCGAAGGCGTAGCGCGGGATCACGAGGAAGCGCGACCAGGAGGCGGTGAGCGCGCCGTCGTAGGGCCGGTAGGTCTTTTTATAGACGGCCATTCTCGGCCTCCATGGCTTTGAGGAAGATATCTTCGAGCGAATCGCGCTTGTGATTGAGGCGGCGGATCTGCACGTCGCGGGCGGCGGCGAGTTCGTAGAGTTGGCGGACTTCGACGCCGTCGGGCAGCACAACTTTGAGGCGGCCCTGCGCGCCGGAAGCGGTTTCGCAGCCGATCTTCTCCATGGCTTCGACGAAGCTGCCGTTTTCGCCGCCACGGGTTTCCAACTCGAGGAAGCGGCGGTTGGCGCGCCGCTCCTCTTCGAGGTTGCAGAAGGCGGCGATGTTGCCGTCCTTGAGGATGAGGACCTCGTCGCAGCACTCTTCGACATCGCGCAGCAGGTGCGAGGAGAGGATCAGGTGCTGTTCGCCGCGGTCGCGGATTTCCTGAATGAGTTGGATCATGCGCAGGCGCGCGGGCGGGTCCAGGCCGTTGGTTGGCTCATCGAGGAATAGAAGCTTGGGCCCGTGCGCGATGGCCTGCGCGAGTTTTGCCGCCTGCTTCATGCCCAGAGAGTAGGTGCCGAGCGCGCGGTAGCGGACTTCGCCGAGCCCCACGTAGAAGAACGCTTCGTGGGCGCGTTCGAGGGCATGCTCGGCCGGCAGACCGGCGAGTTCCGCCATGAGGCGCACGAAGCGCACGCCGCTCATGGAGGCGATGAAGGCGTCGTTCTCCGGCATGTAGCCGATGGTGCGGCGCACCTCGCGCGCGTGCGAGCGGATGTCGAGGCCCAAAATGCGCGCGGTGCCGGAAACCGGCTGGTGGAAGCCGAGCAGCGTGTTGATGAGGGTCGATTTGCCCGCGCCGTTGGGCCCGAGCAGGCCGATGGACCTGCCGGTGAGCCGGGCGTTGAGCTTCTTCAGGATGGTCCGGCTGCCGAAGCGGACTTCCAGCCCATCGAGTTCGATAACGGGGTCCATTCTCCCCTATTTAAACGCAGGCATACGGCTCGATGTTCCCATCAAGTGCGAGAGCGGGATGGCTCCGGAGAGTCCGCCGGTGAGGAGCGTGCCGGGATTGAGCCCCATGAGGTTGCCGCTGGTGGCTACGCTGATGCGGTCGGGCTCGCCGTAGGCGGCGATCAGGGTGGACTTCATGTCGCCCAGCGCGGCCAGGGGATTGGACTGGCCGGGACGGCCCTGGGGCAGCATGCCGCTGAGCAAGCCGGCGATGGGAGCAAGCGTCGTGCCGAGGTTCTGGTAGATCACGGCGGAGAAATTCGCGTAGCGGTCGCGCGGCACCAGGGCCAGGAACGCGGCCGCGTGCGTGATGCTGGTTCCGGCGGTCTTCACCTGCAAGGCGCGCGACACCAGGGCGCGGGAGGGTCCGGCGATGAGGTAGCCGCCGGCAAAGGTGTAGTGCACCTCGGTAAGCGGGCCGCCGCTGCCGATGAGCGAGTAGTAGGTGCGTCCTTCGAACTGTTCCTCGCCGGTCTTGACGGGCAGGTTGCCTTTCTTCACGGTCTCCTGATTGTAAAGGCCCACCATCTTATGAATGGCGGCCTGGACTTTGCCGGGGTCGTAGGTTTCGGCGACCAGCTTCCAGGAGGGCACGGGGAGCGCGGGGCCATCGAGGGAGAGCGAGAATTCGCCGCCGAGGGCGGCTGCGAGGTCGTTGCGGAGGTCGAGTCCGGCCTGCGGTCCGGCGCCGGCCAGCGCCTGATTGGGATCGACCTTGGTGAGGCCCTTGATGGAATCCATCTCGTCGAGGATGGCGGCCGGGTTCTTGACGACGAAGCCGGCGACTACGGTAGCGTCGTTGGAGACATAATCCAGCGAGCCCATGGGCGCGGGCGCGGCGAGCCAGGAAGCGATGCCGGTACGGGGGCCGTCGAAGCCGATGGAAGCGCGCGCCTCCATCTGGCCGCCGAGCTGTTTCTCTTCACCGATGAAGTAGCGCACTCCGCCGGGAGCGGGGGCGGCGCTGAGCGCGCCCAGGTCGGCGGCCACCAGGAAGCCCGCGCCGTAGCGGTAGGCTTCCTCGATGCGCGAATAGAAGGGAGTGCCCTGGAAGCCGCCGGCGGGGGCGTCGAGCGTGGCCGCGAGCGCCTTCACCGCGGCGGAGTCGGGACCGAACACCATCACGCCGTTGCGCGTCTCCACGGCCAGCGGGAGGTGCTCCCGGCCGAGGAAGGCGGCGAAGCCTTCGCGGCGCGGTTCGGAGAGGAAGACCACGCTGCGCGGCGAAGCGGCGGCGCCACGGAATCCGGCGAGTACGATCTCATCGCCCAGGTATTCGCTGGCGGCGCGCAGTTTCTCGATGATGGGGGCCACATCGGAGCCGTGGCCGCTCCACCAGGTGCGCAACTCGGGGCTTTCCGAGAGCTTCTTCTGGAATACGGCCTCGGTCTGGCCGAGGTACTCGCCGAGGTTGGGGATGCTGGCGAAGAAGGCGGTGTTCGCGGGCAGGCGCGCCAGCAGGCGGCTGGAGTAGCGCAGGTCGGGCATGCGGATTTCGGCCAGGCCCTTGCGCAGGCCTTCGAGCTGCTGCACGAGCTTGTCGCGGTTGCGGCTCCAGGAGATATCGTCCTTCACGGAGACCGGTTCCAGGTAGGTGCTGGTGACGGTCTGGTCGCCGGGAAGCAGGACCTTGTCGGTGTTGTCGTGGGTAACGTGCACTTCGCCGGCGACCACGCTGACGCGCGAGCCTTTCACGCCGTTGGTCACGCTGAAGACGGTTCCGGTGACGGCCACGCGGCAATCGTCGGTGGCGACGTACAGGTGCCCGGTGCGGCGCCTGGCTGCCTGCACGATGATGCTGCCGCGGCCAAGCCGGACAGTGAGATCGCCGGCGCTCGAGTTAGCCGCAAGCTGCGAGCGCTCGCGCATTTCAACGACGCTGCCGTCCTTGAGCTGGACCATGGCGTCGGAGTCCTTGGCGGTGCGGATCTCGACGCCGTCGGGCAACTCCTGGCCCGCGGCCAGGACAGTGATTCCGGTGGGCAGAATTTCGTAGAGCGTGCCGTTGACGGCCTGAACCACGGCGCGTCCCGGACCGGCGCCGTTCTGCTGATACAGCACCCACACCGAGATACCGGCGGTGGCGACGACAGCGGCGGCGATGGCCCAGCGCATCGCGGGACGCGGCTTGCGCGCGGCCACCGACGGCATGGCGACGACCTTGCCTTCGTAGACGTGGCGGCAGGCGACGCACTCGTGGAGGTGGTCCTTCACCAGCAGTGCGCGGGACTCGGGCAGGCGTCCGGCTTTGAAATCGGGGATCAGGGCCTGGAAGTCGGCGCAGGCGCGTAGTGGTGCGTGCAGTTGGGTAGACAAGTTGGCCCAGACTCGGGCGGCGGCGGCTTCGACGACGGCGTCGCCGATGGCCTCATCGCGGATACGGTTCACGGCTTCGTCCAACGCGGAGTCCATGGGGTTGTTCTCGAGGTTCATGCCACACCTCCCAGGTAAGCCTGATATTCCCTGGCCAGGCGGTCGCGGGTGCGCGAAAGCGTCACCGCCACCGTGCCGGGGGTAGTGTTCATTAATTTGGCAATTTCCGGATTGTCCTTGCCCTCGAAGAAGCGCAGGGTGAACATTTCGGCGATCCGCGGATTGAGCCGGCCGAGGGCGAGGCGCAGCCAGGCGCGGATCTCGTGCGAACCGTGGATGCGGTCTGGGCTGTGATGGCCGGCTTCGGCGAGCACGGGCTCGAGCTCGTCCAGCGGGATATTGCGGACGTTTTGGCGGGCGCGTACCAGGTCGAGCGCGGCATTGACCGCGGCGCGATGCAGGAAGCTGGCGATATTGCCCACGGGTTCGGCGGCGGGGTCGCGTTTCACGAGTCGCAGAAACACGGTTTGGAGCACGTCTTCGGCGTCCCCGGCGTTGCCGGTGACGCGGTAGGCGGCGCGGAACACCATGGCGTGGTGTTCGCGGAAGATGGTCTCCAGGTCCCGCGCGGAGATTGCAGCCGGTTCTGACGGTGCAGCCATTAGCGCTTTCATCCTCTCAGGCTCATCCTACACAGGTTGACGTGACGGGAGGGCGGGGATTAACAGGGTGTGTGCTTTACCACAGAGGCACAAGGAGGCCAGGGCCGAAGCTAGCGATCGGAGGTCGGTTCGCGATCAAGGGTGCAGAACGAGCCCCAGTACGTCCAACTCTCCACCCGGCAACGACACAAAGAGCACGTCCGCAGGTGCTCCAAGAGAGTGCCTATCTCTGAGCCAGGTCCCCCAACACTCCCAAGTTGCTCCAGCATCTCGGGGCTGACGTGTGATCCTGGATCTGGGTCGAGAGCCATGGAAAGACCGATTATATTTCGATCACCGGCCTGTCACTACGACCCCTTGGAGTCATAACTCTTCGTTGTCAAGTAGATAACCACGGAAGGAGCGGGGGCCCGACGGACGGCGCCGCCGCGGCCGTGGGCGGTGGGCGGGGCTGGTACTCTGAAAGCAGGTCTCAGAACGGGAACTGCTCTCATGGAAAGTCATCGGGAACTCGACCGCTACATCTCCCTCAAGCTGGCCGCGCTCGGACATCCGTCGCCGCCGGGAACCGCCGACCCCTACTTCATGCGGATTGCCGGGCCGCTGCTGCGCAACCTGCACCAGAAGGACCGGATGCTGTTTCACATTCTGTCTCCGGCCGGGACGCGGGTGCAGAACTACTTCAATACGCACCTGGCCGACGTGTGCCCGGACGGGGTTCCGCGGCTGCCCTCGCGCACGTTCTCGATCGATGTTGCCGGGCTGGCGCGGCGGCTTTCCTTCCCGCCGGGCAGCGACCATTTCCATTCGCCGTACGTGGATTCGTATCGCGTGTTCCAGGGGGTGTTGCACAATCCGCGGCACGACCGGCGGACGACGGCGGGCGTGTTCCACGTGGCCGAGGGCGGGCTGCCGATTCCGGCCGACAAGGTGGCGGTGCCGAAGGCGGTGTTCGCGCGCATTCTGGCTTCCGCGCTGAATCCGCCGGACGATCTGATGGTGCTGCCGTACACGGCGGAGGAGCGCGACCCGGTGCGGCTGTTCGTTTCGCTGCTGCTGCGCCCGCTGGTGCATCCGGCGACGGCGGATTCGCCGGAGAAGACGATGGAGATTCGTTTCTTCGCGCCGGGCAGCCTGGTGAGCAACCTGGATTTCGTGGAGAGCATTTTCGGCAACGGCGGCGACCACTACCTGCCGGAGAACGATGCCGCGCTCGATCCGCTGCACTGGACCGGGCACACCGGGTGCGTGATTCTGGCGCCGCACGTGGCGCAACTGCGCAAGCGGGACCTGGGGCTGCCGCACGCGAGCGAAGCCAGCGACCGGCAGAAGCGCGACGGGATGTGCTGGACCGGGGAAGACGAACTCTATAACGGCGGCAACGCGTTCAAGATCACGTCGCGCAGCGCCTGCGGGGTGATGGTCACAGTCATCGCGGACAACTACTTCGGGTACTGCAAGAAAGAAGTCAAGACGCAGATCAGCTTCGCGGCGAATCTCTCGGGAATGGCGGAGGAGGAGCACGCCGGCGGGGCGATCGCGTTCCCCACGTACGTGCTGGGCGAGGAATTCCTCAGCGACCGCACGATCCACCTCAAGCCGGCGACGGTGGCGGACGCGCTGCGCCTGCTGGGCGATGCCGCGGAGTTGCGCGCGGAAGGCTACGCGGTGGACCGCAGGTACCCGAGCATTCTCTACGTGCCGGAGACGGCGGAGTTCAACGTGCGCGCCGGGCGGGTGCGGTGGATGCACGAAGGCACGCAGCGGGAGATTCCGCTGCGCGCGGGCGAGATGTACATTCTGCCATCGGGCTACCGGCTGCGGCTGGAGAAGCAGCTCTCCGGTTCGGCGTGGCGGCTGGTGGGCACGCGTCCGGCGGGGACGCTGTGCCACAAACCGAGCACGGTCTCGGGCGGGGGCAAGAGCGAGATTTCGAAGTCGATTTCCGATGTGCTGCTCAAGGGGCCGGTGTTCGTGCGCGATTTCCAGAACGACCTGGACCAGGTGGCGGCGATTCTCAACCGCGACTTTTCGCGGATCTATCGCGGGCGGCTGCCGGATGCGCGCACGCGGCGCCCGGTGCTGAGCCTGGAGCGGTCGCTGGGTTCGGTGATCAAGCTGTTGACACCCAGCGACGAATACACCGATGAACACAACCAGTGGTTGAAGGAACTGCCGCAGACCATCCGGCAACTGGTGTTTACGGTGAAACGCTACTACCGTCCGGCGTGGGGCGAGGAGTGGCGCAGCCACTTCAGCGTGGACCGCATCAACGGCTTCCTGGGGCACGAACTGAAATTCGACGGCGAGCGGCTGGTGAGCAACTACCTGCGGGTGGGCTACGACCGGGACGGGTCGTGGCGGATCTACAAGCTGCGGCCGGATTTTCACCCGGCGGATAAGGTGCAGGTGGAGGACGACATCACGGCCAGCGTGACCGTGCCGGCGGACTCGCTGCCGCACCTGGACCGCAATTACCACAACCGCAGCGTGAAGCTGGTGGCCAACTGCGAGAGCGTGCTGTTCCAGCGACCGGACGACGCCATCATCCGTGGCGCCGACAGGCAGGCCGAGGCGGATATCGCGAGCGAGGGCGTGTTCCTGAGCAATTTCGAGCCGTTGAGCCGGGAACAGGCGCGGGCGATTGTGGATCACGCGGCGGAGTTCGACCGGTATAGCGCGCCGATGAAGCGGCTGCTGCGCGATTTTCTGGCGTCGGACCGGCCGTGGGTGGCGTCTTCGGCGCATCCGCGGCTGGTGGACGGCAAGCCTTCGAAGAACCCGCGCTACCTGCAGCAGCGGCCGGACCGGGTGCATGCGCGCGAGACGTACGCGGCGGTGGCGGGCGCGCGGCTGGACCGCGAGGTGCCCGCCGGGACGCCGGTCTACTTCCCGGTGAACGCGGTGCTGCCGGGACGGCGCAACAATCCGCCGGATGCGCGCCTGGGAATCGCGCCGCTGGCGGTCTACAATCCGATCCACTACCAGGAACTGCCGGAACTGTTCATGGAGTTCATCAGCAGCCTGACCGGGAAATCGCCGTCCACGACCGGGTTCGGCAGCGAGGGGGCGCTCACCAAGGGGCCGTTCAACGCGGTGTGGCAGGCGGTGGACCTGAACAACGCGCTGCTGGCGATGATTCTGACGGGATACGCGGGGTTCACCACGTCGGCGGGGTACATCGGGCCGAACTACCGGGTGGATCACGACATCAGCATGCTGGTGCCGGAGATCTGGTGCCGGATGCGGGTAGAGGAGCGGGATCCGCACTTCCTGATGGAGAACGGGTTCCTCGAGAAGGTGGGGGACCTGGTGTACGACGGGAAGACGGTGCTGGCGAGCCGGCTGGGGTGGCGCATCACGCGGTCCTTCGCGGACCGTTTTCTGGGGCGCATGTTCGAGACGCCGGACGCGGTGTTCACGGAGGAGTTGCTGCGTCCGGAGACGCAGGACCTGGAACTCTACGTGGCGGGAGTGAACGCGATTGTGGAGAGCCAGAGCCGGGTGGCGCGGGCGTACTTCGAAGACGGCAGCATCGAGGCGGCGTGCCCGCCCTTGCGCGCGCTGCTCCACATCATGGCGGAGGGGTCGTACGAGGGGATGGGGATCGAGGATCCGCGGCTGCGGGCGCAGTTCACGCGCGAGTGCGTGCTGGCGAGCGACTGGTATACGGAGCGGCTAAGGCACAAGCAACGCAAGGACGCGGACCTGTGGCAGCGGCACATCGAATACATCGAGAGCTTCCTGCAATCGGGGATGGAGATCCCGGCGGACCTGGATCTGGAAACGCGGCTGAGAGAAGCGAAGCGCGGCGCGGCGCGGGCGAACTCCGCGGAGTATCTACAGAGCCTGGTGGGGACGATCGGGGCGGACCGGTTCGCGTAAGAGGAAAGCGGGCCGCCAATAGCTCTTTGGAGCTATTTGAACTGGGACCAGATAAGTCCCAAAAAAAAGCTCCGCGCCATTTAGGCGTGGAGCCATATAGTCTTACTGCATCTGTCTCGGAGGATGACAGACCGGTATAAATCCTAACATTGAGCGCTAACTAAAGCAACGTTCAATTTGTAGCCATTTTTGGCCGTACTCAGTGCGGAGTCTAGCGTAGTTCCTCCATGACCTGATCGAGCACGGCGCGGGACGGGCGGGTTTTCGATTCGGGCAGAGTCGCCAGCGGGTCGCCGGTCATGTTGAGGATTTGCAGGAAGTTAGGCTTGGCGGTGTCTACGTACAGGACGCCGGTGAGTACTTCCCCTTTCGTCTGAGCTTCGCCGAGGGCGGCGAGGGCGGTGAGCTTGCGCGTGGGGTCGTACTCGCGGTCGAGTTTGCGGATGCGCAGGTGGGAGCCGTCGTGCATCTCGACGTCGCGCACCTCGCCTTCGGGGATTTCCACGGCAATGTCTTCGTAATGGGGGACGAAGTCGAGGTCGTGGAGCACCTGCTCGTGCTCCTTCATGTAGGAGTAGCTCTTGGTGGAGCCGGCGTGGTCGTTGAAGGTGACGCAGGGGGAGATGACGTCGATGACGCTGAGCCCCTGGTGTGCGATGGCGGCCTTTAGGATGGCCTGCAACTGTTTTTTGTCGCCGCTGAAGGAGCGGGCGACGAAGGTGGCGCCCCATTCGAGAGCGAGGGCGCAGCAATCGAAGGGGGGCAGGTCGTTGGGGGCGCCGGTTTTGAGGGTGGAGCCGACGTCGGCGGTGGCGGAGAACTGGCCCTTGGTGAGTCCGTAGACGCCGTTATTTTCGATGATGTAGATGAGCGGCATGTTGCGCCGCACGAGGTGCATGAACTGGCCGAGGCCGATGGAGGCGGTATCGCCGTCGCCGGTGACGCCGATGCCGAGCAGGTTGCGGTTGGCGAGCAGGGCACCGGTGGCGATGGCGGGCATGCGGCCGTGGACTCCGTTAAAGCCGTGGGAGAGTCCCAGGAAGTAGGCCGGCGATTTGGAGGAGCAGCCGATGCCGCTGAACTTGGCGACGGTCCAGGGCTGGATGCCCATTTCATAGAAGCACTCGACGACACGCTCGCTGACGGCGTTATGTCCGCAGCCGGCGCAGAGGGTGGTCTTGCTGCCTTTGTAGTTCACCACCTCGAGGCCAAGACGATTGACCTTTTTCGGGGGAGGCGTTGCCGTGGTTCCCATTTACTTTCCCTCCTGTTGAATGACGTCGTCAGTGACGGAGCGGGCGTCGATGGGCAGGCCGCTATAGTAGCGGATGCTGCGCAGTTTGGCTACCAGATCCGTGGTCAGGTCGAGTTTCATGAGGCAGAGCAGTTGCGCGTCGCGGTTCTGGTCCACCACGTAGACGCGCTCGTGGCGGCGGATGAAGTCGTCGAGTTGCTGGTTGAAGGGGTAGCCGCGGATGCGCATGTAGCTGACCGGGATGCCGTGCTCGCGCTGCAGTTGGTCGCAGGATTCGCGCACGGCGTAGTCGCTGGTGCCGGCGGCGATGAATCCGATCCTGGCGCCCTGGGCGGTGTGGATGAAGGGCTGGGGGACGAACCGGCGCATGACATCGAACTTGTGGGAGAGGCGGTCCACGTTGTTGACGTAGTCGTCCTCGCGCTCGGTGTACTGGGCCTTGTCGTTATGGCCGCTGCCGCGGGTGAAGTAGGCGGCGGATGGGTGATTGGTGCCGGGCAGGGTGCGGTAGCCGACGCCGTCGCCATCGACATCGCGGTAGCGTGCGAAGCAGCCGAGGCGGTCGAGGTCTTCGGCGGTGAGCACCTTGCCGCGGGCGATGGGTTTTTCGGGGTACTGGAAGGGGTCGGCCATCCAGTTGTTCATGCCGAGGTCGAGGTCGGTCATGACGAAGACCGGGGTCTGGAATTGTTCGGCGAAATCGAAGGCGTCCTGCGACATGCTGAAGCACTCTTCGGGGGACGCGGGGATGAACATGGGGTGGCGCGTATCGCCGTGGGAGAGCAGTGCGTTCTTGAGCAGGTCGCCTTGCGCGGTGCGGGTGGGGAGGCCGGTGGAGGGGCCTACGCGTTCGACGTCGAAGATGACGGCGGGCAGCTCGGCGTAGTAGCCGAGGCCGATGAATTCGCTCATGAGGGAGACGCCGGGGCCGGAGGTAGCGGTCATGGAGCGGGCGCCGGCCCAACCGGCGCCGAGCGCCATGCCGATGCTGGCGATTTCGTCCTCGGCCTGCACGATGGCGTAGTTGGCCTTGCCGGTATCGGGATCGTGGCGGAAGCGGCGCATGTAGCCGATCATGGATTCGACCAGCGAGGAGGAGGGGGTGATGGGGTACCAGGTGACCACGGTGCATCCGGCGAACATAGCGCCGAGCGCGCAGGCCGCGTTGCCGTCGATGATGATCTTGCCGGCGGTGAGGTTCATGCGCTCGACGCGGCAGGGGTCGCTCTTGGTGAAGGTTTTGGCGGCGTAGTCGAAGCCGGCCTGGCAGGCGCCCCAGTTGAGGTCGGCGGCCTTGGCTTTTTTGGGGCCGAACTGTTTCACCAGCGCCTTGCGGATTTCCGGCATCTCGATGGAGAGCAGCCAGGCGACGACGCCGTCGTAGATCATGTTGCGCACGAGTTTGCGCAGTTTGGGCTCGGGGCAGACCGGCGCCACGAGTTTGTCGAAGGGCACGGGGTAGAAGTGGAGGTCGCCGCGCAGTTCGCTCAGTTTGAGCGGCTCGTCGTAGACGACGGCGGCGCCGCTATCGAGCTTCATGACATCCTCGCGGGCGGTTTCCGGGTTCATGGCCACCAGGAAATCGATCTCCTTGCGGCGGCCGATGTAGCCGTGTCTGCTAGCGCGGATCGTGAACCAGGTAGGCAGTCCGGCGATGTTGGAGGGGAACATATTCTTCCCGCTCACGGGGATGCCCATCTGGAAGATGGCTCGCATCAGAACGGTGTTGGCGGTCTGACTACCGCTGCCGTTGACAGTTGCGACCTGGATGCTGAAGTCGTTGACGAGGAATGGGCCCGACTGACCCGGCCCGGACGAGGCCGGGGATACCTCTAGAGTCGACATGGAGAGGAATTCCTTATCGAGGAGTGACCGGAGTGCACGGTCAACTAGATTATATGCCCAACGGCGCGCGGGTGGCGGCGTGACGGAGCGCACTACACTATTGGGATATGCGGGTCTGCGTGGCACTGATCATTTCGGCGGCGGCGGGCTTCGGCCAGCAGCCTTACTTCACGGAGCCGGCGGTGGCGCCGGACCGGGGGGAAATCGCGTTCGTTTCGGGCGGCGACATCTGGACGGCGCCGCTGGCGGGCGGGGAGGCGCACCTGCTGGTGTCGCACCCGGCGACGGAATCGCGGCCGATGTACTCGCCGGACGGAACGCGGCTGGCGTTCGTCTCCACGCGCACGGGGAACGGCGACATCTACGTGCTGGACCTGGCCGGGGGCGCGCTGCGGCGGATCACGTTCGACGATTCCGCGGAGGTGCTGGACGGCTGGTCGCGCGACGGGCGGTGGCTATATTTCTCCTCCACCACGCAGGACATCTCGGGGATGAGCGACGTGTACCGGGTGAGCGCGGGGGGCGGGACGCCGATGCCGGTGAGCGCGGACCGCTACGTGACCGAGTTCTTCTCCGCGCCTTCGCCCGCGGGCGACGTGCTGGCGATCACGGCGCGCGGGATGACGGCGTCGCAGTGGTGGCGGCACGGGCACAGCCACCTGGACGAGAGCGAGATCTGGCTGGAGCGGATGGGCGCGGCGCCCGCGTACGAAAAGCTGCAGGGGGGCGATTTCAAGTGCCTGTGGCCGATGTGGAGTGCCGATGGGGCGCGGGTGTACTTCATGAGCGACGAGGGCGGTGCGGAGAACATCTGGGAGAAGCCGGTGAAGGGCGGAGCGGCGCGGCAGGTCACGCGGTTCACGGGCGGGCGCGTGCTGTGGCCCTCGATTTCCTACGACGGGAAGACGATCGTGTTCGAGCGCGACTTCCGCATCTGGAAACTGGAGACGGCGAGCGGGAAGGCGGCGCCGGTGGCGATTACGCGGCGCGGCGCGACTGCGGCGCCGGGGGTCACGCACCTGACGCTGACGAGCGGCTTCCGCGACCTGGCGCTGGCTCCCGACGGGCGGAAGATCGCGTTCACGGCGCACGGCGAGGTCTTCGCCGCGGGGGCGAAGGAGGGCGGGCAGGCGGCGCGCGTGACCCGCACGGCGGCGAGGGAGGACGGGATCGCTTGGTCGCCCGACAGTAAACGGGTGGCGTATGTAAGCGACCGCGACGGGCGGTATCAGGTGTACCTGTACGAGTTCGCGAGCGGGCAGGAGACGCGGGTGAGCGACGGCGCGGGAGCGGACACGGCGCCAAGGTTCAGTCCGGACGGCAAGCTGCTGGCGTTTGTGCGCGACTCCCGGGAATTGCGCGTGTACGATGTGGCGGGGAAGCAATCGCGCGCGCTGGCGGCGGGTTACTTCCCGCGTCCGCCGATGAGTTCGAACCGCTTTTACGCGTGGGCGCCGGACAGCAAGTGGGTGGCGTATTCGAACTCGGGCGAGAGGGGCTTCCGCAATGTGTGGGTGGTGCCGGCGGCGGGCGGAGAACCGCGGCAGGCGAGTTTCCTGGCGAACACGAACGGGGGCGCGGTGGTGTGGTCGCCGGACGGGACGTACCTGCTGTTCGACACCACGCAGCGCACGGAGAACAACCGCATCGCGCGGGTGGACCTGGTGCCGCGCGCGCCCAAATTCCGCGAAGACCGCTTTCGGGATCTGTTCCAGGAGACGGCGGCGCAGGCGCGTCCGGCGGGGACGGGCGGCGCGGGGGCGGTCGCGGCGGCGGCGCCCGCCAAGCCGGTCGCGATCGTGTTCGACGGCATCCGCGACCGGCTGAGCGTGCTGCCGATCGGGCTGGACGCGCGGCTCGAAGGCATCTCGGCGGACGGCAAGACGCTGTTGGTGAGCGCCACGGCGGCGCGGCAGGAGAACCTGTACACGTACTCGCTCGATGAACTGGCGGCGGAGCCCGCGGTGGCGCGGCAGGTGACGTCCACGGCGGGAGCGAAGGACGACGCGCAGTTTTCACCCGACGGCAAGGAGATCTTCTACCTCGAGCAGGGGCGGGTGACGGTGGCAACGCTGGAGACGCGGGCGGCGCGGCCGCTGGCGGTGACGGCGGAGATGGACGTGGACTTCGAGCAGGAGAAGAGCGAGGTGTTCGCGGAGGCGTGGACGTACCTCAACGACAACTTCTTCGATCCGAAATTCAACGGCGTGGATTGGAGAGCGCAGCGCGAACGGTTCGCGCCGCTGGCGGCCGGGGCGCGCACGCCGGACGAATTGCGGCGCGTGATCTCGCTGATGATCGGGGATCTGAATGCGTCGCACATGGGCATCTCCGCGCCGGCGGGTGGCGGGGCGGCGGGCGCGGCGTTCACGGTGGGCAAGATCGGGCTGCGCTTCGACCCGGCGGAGTATTGGGCGAGCGGGAGGTTCAGGGTGCGGGAGGTGATCCCGCTGGGACCGGCGGCGCTGGCCGGCGGGATCGGGCCGGGCGATTACGTGACGGCGATCGACGGCGTGAAGCTCGCGGCGGCGGCGAACCTCGATGAACTGCTGGATCACAATGTGGGCCGGCGGGTGACCCTGACGGTGGGCGATCGCGCGGTGGCGGTGCGGCCGGTCACCACGGCGGCGGAGAAGGACCTGGTCTACCGCCAGTGGGTGGAGGCGCAGCGCGCGTACGTGGCCAGGGCCAGCGGCGGACGGCTGGGCTACGTGCACATCCGCGACATGTCGGCGGAGGCGCTGGAGCAGCTCTACCTGGATCTGGATACCGGGAACCAGGGCCGCGAAGGCGTGGTGGTGGACGTGCGCAACAACAACGGGGGCTTCGTCAACGTGTACGCGATCGACGTGCTGGCGCGGCGCAGTTATCTGCGGATGACGCCGCGCGACCGGCAGACGGCGCCGGCGCGGATCGTGCTCGGGCAGCGCGCCTTGGAGCGGCCGACGATCCTGGTGACGAACCGGCACTCGCTGTCCGACGCGGAGGACTTCACGGAGGGCTACCGCGCGCTGAAACTCGGCAAGGTGGTGGGGGAGCCGACGGCGGGGTGGATCATCTACACCAGCAACACGGCGTTGATCGACGGGAGCGTGCTGCGCCTGCCGCAGACGCGCGTGACCACGGCGGAGGGGGCGGCGATGGAACTCGCGCCGCGGCCGGTGGACATCGCGGTGGATAAACCGGTCGGCGAAGGCGAGGCAGGGAAGGACAGCCAACTGGACGCGGCGGTGCGGGAGTTGCTGAAAGAGATCGACGCGAAGAAGGGCAAGTAAGGCGGCCTGATCCAAAGGCCGGCGGGCGCTACTCGAGCGGGAGTCCGGATTCCTTCAGCGCGCGCCAGCCGCCGTCGAGGGAGATGGCGTTGGTGTAGCCCATCTGGCGGAGGTTGTCGGCCACGAGGGCGGAGCGGTATCCGCCGCCGCAGTAGAGCACGAGCTTCGTATCCTTCTCCGGCACTTTGTGCTCGATGTCGCGCTCGATGATGCCCTTGCTCAGGTGCAGGGCCCCGGCGACGTGGCCGGCGTTCCACTCGCTCTCCTCGCGGGTATCCACCAGCAGGTGCGGATCGCCCGCGGCGCGCAGTTGCTTGTAGCCATCGATATCGATCTGCTGAATGCGCGATTTGGCTTCGTTGACGAGCTTGAGAAATCCGGGACTGTGCACCATGGACGTTATTATTCCATGCGGCGTCCGGTGGGGAGAATCCCCCATTCTGTGCGAATTCCGGCGCACCGCGGTCCGGCATTGCGGTGGTCCGTGACGCCTGCGATGCTGCGTACGCAGGAGATATCGTCTGGCCCGCAGATTGCTCCACGAGAGGATTTGAGCAAGTGAGGACGTAATGAATACCCGTTCCGCAGTTGCGTTGGCGAGTCTGTGGGCCGTCTTCGGCATCTCCCAGGCACCCGCCCAGGTCAGCGTCATGAACGGCGCTTCCTTCGATTCGTCACAGCCGATTGCCGCCGGTTCATTCGCCAGCGCGTTCGGCCAGAGCCTCTGCGCCCAAACGGCGGCGGGCAACTGGATCGCGCCGGGGCAGCTTCCGACCACGCTGGGCGGCTGTTCCGTCAGCGTCAACGGAGTTCCGGCGATGATGCAGTACGTCTCGCCGGGGCAGATCAACTTCATCATGCCGGGCGGAGCAGGCTCGGGCACTGCCACCGTGACGATCAACACGGGATCGCAGACGATGAACGGAAGCGCGGTCACCGGCAGCGCCGGGCCCGGCATCTTCGCGTTGAACGGAATGGGGATGGGGGAAGGCGCGATGCTGAACGCGACGATGTGGCAGATGGGGCCGTTCAGCACCACCACCAGCGGGCAGCCGACCTACATCGCGATCTACGCGACGGGTCTGGATCCCGCGACGAAGCCGGTGGTGACCATCGGCGGGATGCCGGTGGAGGTGATGTGGTTCGGAAACGCACCGGGATTCGCGGGGCTGCAACAGATCAACATCACGCTGCCGGCCGGGATGGCGGGTGCGGGACGGGTCCCGATGACGATCACGTCGAACGGGCAGACCAGCAACGTCACTTTTATGCACGTGCTGCCCACGTCGGCGATGATGCAGGGCATGCCCGGATGGGGGCAGGGCATGATGGTCGGGGAGAACATGGCGCGCGGCCACGAACTCAGCTACCTGGCGTTCAACCCTGCCAATAACACGGTACTGGTGACGGATGAGAACGACGACGCGGTGCGGGTGGTCTCGCTCGGGTCGGGCACGACGGCGGCGACCATCACGCTGCCTTCCGGATCGCAAGCTCACGCGATCGCGGTGAACGCGGCGGGGAGCCTGGCGGCGGTGACGTTGAGCGCGCAAGCCTCGGTTGCGCTGATCGATCTCAGCCAGAACAAGGTGGTTGCGGTGATCGGGACCGGTTATTATCCGAGCCGGCTGGCGTTCTCCGGCTCGACCCTGTTGGTGACCAACAGCGGCAGCGGAACCGTCTCCGCGATCGACACGGCGAGCCGGACGGTGACGCAGACGCTCACGGCCGGGTTGGGCGCGAGCGGGATCGCCGCCGCGGGCAACACCGCGGTCGTGGCCAACATGCAGGCCGGTTCGATCTCGGTGATCGATCTGACGAACTACGGCATCTCGACCATCGCGCTGCCCGCGGGAACGCGGCCGCACGAAGTCGCGCTCAACGCGCAAGGGACGAAGGCAGCGATCACGACTCCGATGGCGGACGGTTTCCTGATTCTCGACCTGGCCACGAAATCGCTGACCAATGTGGCGACGAGCGCCTGGAACGGAATGGGTCCGGGCGCGGTCGCGATCAGCGGGAATACGGCCTATATCGCGAACCAGATGACTGCGAGCGTGACCGTGGCCGATCTTGCCGCCGGCAGCGTGGTGAAAACGTTCGCGGTGGATCCGGGCCCGATGGCGCTGGCGGTCAATGCCGCCAAGAACCAGTTGCTGGTGCTGGCGGAAGGCACCGGCACGCTGGACGTGGTGGACCTGGCGAGCTATACGGTCGCAACCCGAATCAACGCGGGCGATACGGAGCGCACGGGGGTGTTCAACATGCCGCTGATCTCGTCCATCGCGCCGGCGAGCGCGGCGGCGGGCGGCAGTTTCACCCTGACAATCGCCGGTTCGGGCTTCCAGAGTGTGCAAGCCATCGAGTTTCTGCTGAGCGGATCCGGAAACGGAATGGGCGGCGGCATGATGGGCTCGGGCAACGGCGCCGGCGCGGGGGCGGGGCAATCCGATCCGAACATCAAGGTCACAAATATCACAGTGAACGCCTCAGGGACGCAGATCACCGCGGCGGTCCAGATTCTGCCCGGCGCCGCGACGGGCACGCGCCTGATCCGGCTGGAAACGGGCTACGGCACCGTGATGGGGATGATGACGCGTTCGGTTTTCACCGTGACGAAGTAGCTCAGGGTTTACTCAACGCGGCGGATTCTAGCGCCGGTGGCGGCCAGTTTCGCTTCGATTTTCTCATAGCCGCGATCGATGTGGTAGACGCGGTCGATCACGGTTTCGCCCTTGGCTACCAGTGCCGCCAGCACGAGCGACGCGCTGGCGCGCAGGTCGCTGGCGATGACGCCGGCGCCGGTGAGCTGGCGGGGTCCTGCGACGATGGCCTGCTTGCCGTCGATGCGGATGTTGGCGCCCATGCGCACCAGTTCGGAGGCGTGCATGTAGCGGTTTTCGAAGATGGTCTCGACGATGAGGGCGATGCCCTCGGCCTGAGTCATCAGGGCCATGTACTGCGCCTGGAGGTCGGTGGCGAAGCCGGGGTATTCCTCGGTGGTGATGTCCACGCTGCGCAGGTGTCCGCGGCCGCGGACCCGCAGGGTGGTGGCATCGGGTTGTGTCACCTCCACTCCGGCCTGTTGCAGCTTGGACACGAGGGCGCTGACGTGCTCGGGGTTACAGGCGGCCACGGTGAGGTCGCCGCCGGTGATCGCGCCCGCCACCAGGAAAGTGCCGGCCTCGATGCGGTCGGGGATGATGGTGTGTTCGACGCCGGCGAGGCGCTCGACGCCCTGCACGCGGATCTTCGACGTGCCGGCGCCTTCGATCCTGGCCCCCATCCGAATCAGCATGTCGGCGAGGTCCACGACTTCGGGTTCGCGCGCGGCGTTGCGCAGGATGGTCTCGCCCTTGGCCAGGACGGCGGCCATCATGAGGTCTTCGGTGCCGGTGACGGTGATGCGGTCGAAGTTGACGGTGTTGCCGCGCAGGCCGTCCGGCGCCTGGGCTTCGATGTAGCCGTGAGCCTGGTGGATGCGCGCGCCGAGCTGTTCCAGTCCGAAGATGTGCAGGTTGATGGGGCGCGCGCCGATGGCGCAGCCGCCGGGCAGGGAGACGCGGGCGCGTCCGCAGCGGGCCACCAGCGGCCCCAGCACGAGGCTGGAGGCGCGCATGGTCTTGACCAGTTCGTAGGGCGCTTCGGGGCTGACGATGCGTTCGGTGTGGAGGCGCACGCTGCCGTTTTCGACATCGACTTTGGCGCCGATGTCCACCAGCAGCCGCTCCATGGTGCGGATGTCGCGCACGCGCGGCACGCGGTGCAGGACCACGGGCTCCTCGGTGAGCAGCGCGGCGGCGAGCGCCGGCAGCGCCGAATTCTTCGACCCGCTGGTGGTGACTTCTCCCTGGAGGGCGGTGCCTCCGGTAATTACGAATTTATCCATAAGATCGGTTTCACTCCGGAGCCGTCAGCGGCTCCCAATGGCTAAAGCAATCCGTCCGCCAACCCGGGCGAGACGGCGTTCAGCCTCGGCGCGGTCCACGTTGGCGCGCGCCATGACGATGGCCACCCGCACGCTCTTGCCGGAAGCGTCCAGCAGTTCCGCGGCGCGTTCGTAGGGTACGGCGGCGGCCTGAGCGACGATGCGGCGGGCGCGCTCCACCAGCTTGTGATTCCTGGGCTGTACGTTGACCATCAGGTTGCCGTAGACGTAGCCCAGCCGGATGAAGGTGGTGGTGGAGATCATGTTGAGCACCAGCTTCTGCGCGGTGCCGGCCTTCATGCGGGTGGAGCCGGCGATGATCTCCGGGCCGACGATGGGCGCGATGGGGATATCGACGGCGCGGGAGAGTTCGGCGTCCGGCGTGCAGCAGATTCCGGCGGTGACGGCGCCGAGGCGCCGGGCTTCGGCGACCGCGCCGAGCACGTAGGGGGTGCGTCCGCTGGCGGCGAGGCCGACCAGCACGTCGCCGGAGGTGAAGCCGCGCGCCAGCAGGTCGCGCGCGCCCGCCGCGGGATCGTCCTCGGTGGCTTCGGTGGCGCGGCTGAGCGCGGCTTCACCGCCGGCCATGATGCCCTGCACCATTTCGGGAGGGGCGCTGTAAGTGGGCGGGATTTCGCTGGCGTCGAGCACGCCGAGCCGTCCGCTGGTGCCGGCGCCGATGTAGAACAGGCGGCCGCCCTTCTCGAGCGCGGCGACGATGGCATCCACGGCGCGCGCGATGGCGGGGATCTCGCGTTCCACGGCCTCAGCGACCTTGCGGTCTTCCGAATTGACGATGCGGAGCGCCGCCTCGGTGGGCAGCGTATCGATGCCGGCAGAGGCCGGGTTGGCCTGTTCGGTGAGCAGTTTTTCCAGCAACTTTCAGGCTATCACCCGGCGGCCTGGGCCGCGGCTTCCTTCAGGGTCCAGACGCCTTCGAAATCCACGTAGTAGGTCTCCACGGCCATCTCCGGGATGGCCGCGGCGACGTTCACGGCGGCGAGTTCGAGATCGTCGCGGAGGCGCTTGCGCTCGCACTCGGGATCGTCCCCGAAGGCTTCGAGGCCGCCGTAGGCTCCGCAATCGGAGTGCAGCATGAGGATCACGCGTCGGGTGCCGTGCAGGCGCATGGAGGTGCGCAGTTGATCGAGCACGAATTCGCGCTGCGAAACCTGCTCCGGCGCGGCGAGGCAGCGGGCGCCGCCGGCGATCTTGATGGGATCGGAAAAGACCACGCCGATGCGTTTGAGGAATTTGCGGAAACCGAGTTCGAAGCGGTTGTCGAAACACCAGACGATGGCCGCGTCGCAGGTGTATCTTCCGCGCGGTGCTTCGAAGTGAAAGATCTTTTTCATACCTCTTGGCTCCGGGCCTATATCCTATCCGTTTCTCCCGTATATTGGAAGCAGTGCGCTACTTTCTCACCGGACGCCATCCCAAAGTGACATCGATCCTGCTGGTGGAGAGCGGGTCGCGCGGGCTGCTGGAAGGGCTGATCGGCGGGCTGCGGAAGACCTGGGGCGAGAGTGTCTTCATCGACCTGGTAACCTGCTACGCGTCGCTGCCCAAGGGCTTCGAAGCGCACAACACGCGTGTCTACCGGGTGGGCGATTACCGCGGGCGCGCGGCGCGCGGGCGGCTCTACGCCGAACTCAAGCGCAACCGGTATTCGATGGCCGGGATCATCTGTTCGGGCGAAGTGGTGATGGCCAAGTGGAAGTGGGCGCTGGCGCTCAGGCTGCCGGCCAAGGT
>JAFDVU010000104.1 GCA_018268835.1 Acidobacteriota bacterium
ATGCATGGGCAGGTAGAACCATGGCGGCATGTCGCCGCCTTGCACCTCGGCGGCGACGTCTCTGGCGTGCCGCTGCGGGCGATCCCACTCACTGAAGTTGAGGTGACGGCGGCCGCCGTTCACATCGCGCTGCACCAGCCAGGAGACCGGCGCGACGTTGGAATACCAGGGCCAGGTGGTTTCGTTGCTGTGGCAATCGAAGCAGGCGCGGCGCACGAGCGACTTGGTTTCCGGCGAATCCCACGCCGGCTCACGCACGGCGGGCGGATTGGTGTGTTCGCGGCCGAAAGGAACGAATTGAATCAGCACGGCGAGCAGCAGCACCCATTTTGCGATCTTCATGCAGCGCCCAGCCTATCACAGGGCCCTTGGCAGGGTGGCATACGGCCTCCGGCCGCGCGACCTGCTTGCAGAGATCGGTGGCACGGTCACGCAGTGTTCCCGAAGGGGGCGGAGTCAATTTCCCGCCGGGACTTTGTCGAGGCGATCGACCACCACGATCTCGCCTGTGCCCTTGCGCGAGGTCAGCTTCAGGCCGAGTTGATCGCGGACCGCGCGCGGGAGCGGCGGCCCTTGCGTTCCTTCCGGCAACTCGCCGACCTGCTCGCGGATACCGGCCCGTTCCGTCACAAAGGCGATGTCAATGCCCCAGCGGAGGTCGATGTCGTAGGTTGCGGTGAGTCCGGTGGCATCGAGGACGGGCCGGCCGAGGTGGAAGGACAGCGTGCGGACGATCTCCTCCATGGGCACGTGGAACGCGACCCAGCGGTAGCGGCCGCCGATTCCGGCCAGGCCGGCGCGGCCGGGCGGGAAGACGGGATAGCCGTCCCGGCCGGTGGTGAACGGAGCAATCGCCCACGGGTCTTCCTCGGGCGGCACGGCTCCGGGTGGCGAAGGTTTCATCTTGGGGCCGCGCTCGTCCACTGTGAGATCGTAGACCGGCATTTCCTTGGGCTGGTAGTGGAAGGCGAAGTGGAAGCGTTCCTCCAGCAGGCCGCGCAGCATTTGCCGGGACTGCTCTTTTGTGGCGCCTGGCGGAACCTTGGCGGCGAAGTCGAAGCGGGCGCGGCAGCAGGGATCGTGGGGGGGAAACTGATATGCCTCGAAGCCGTACGCACGGGTGATGACGAAGCCGAGCGGCACGTTCGAGCAGCGCCAGATCCCGGGGCTCGATGTGCCGGGCCCGCCGCTGCAGGTGATGGCCTTTGCGTCGGGCGAGGCGGGCTTGACCGAAGCGACTTCGAAGGACGGTTCGCTCCCTGGCTGGCCGTGCGCGCACGTACACGCCAGGAGCAAGACAGTCGCCACCGGAACCGGTTTCATGGGGCGAACACATCCTCCGGCGAGGAGTATAGCGCGTTGGTTGGAATGATGCTCGCAGTATAACGGAAGGCGTTTATACATCGCACCGGCCAGCACAGCATCCGCGTCAACGACCAATGGCGCGTCTGTTTCCGGTGGGAGCGCGATGGAGTCTATGATGTCGAGATTGTGGACCACCACTGACTGGAGGGAGGAGAGATGAGTATCACGCGTCCCGAAAAGGGCTGGAGGATCACGCGCACTCCGGTGCATCCGGGCGAGATGCTTCGCGAGGAGTTCATGAAGCCGCTAGGGATCTCGATCAACGGCCTGGCGCTGGAGTTGCACGTTCCGGTGACGCGGGTCAGCGAAATCGTGAACGAGCGGCGGGGAATCACGGCGGACACGGCGTTGCGTCTGGCCCGGCACTTCGGCACCGGCGCCGACTTCTGGATGAATCTTCAGAGGGACTACGAATTGCTCCTGGCGCGGCAAAAGTCGCTCAAGAGCATCGAACGCCAGGTGAGGCCGCGTTCGAACGCGGCCTGAACGGACGGGCATCTTCCCTACCCGACGTACTTGAACATGGCCTCGGCGATCCCCACGCCGCGGACGTCGATGCGCTTCAGGTCGGTGGTGCCGACGCCGTGGGCTTCGGCCAGCATGAGGGTGTTATCGGCGTTGCGGTAGAAAGGCGCCTGGCCTTTGGCGGCGCGCGGGTTGAAGCCCATCACCGCCGTCGATACGGCGTCCGTACAGACCGGGTTCAGGCCGGCGATCAGCACGCCGGGCTGTACCGGGCGCACGCCGCGGATCCAGGGGCCTTCGCCGCCGGCCATGGAGTCCACGCCGTCGATGATCGCCAGATGAATCGGGCGCACGACCGCGAGATCCGCCACCACGCGCGAGACGCGCACGCCCGCCGTGTTGCTCGTGCCGGGATGCAGTTCGGGCGGCGCGATCTTAGCGGGCTGCCGCTTGCCGAAGTGCACTACGTCGCTGCGTCCCCGGGTGGGCTTTTCGTTGGGCTCGTCGATGCCGGCATCGTCGCCGTAGATCGAGGCCGGCACGCAGCCGAAGCAGTTCTTGAGCGAAAGGGTGACGCCGCAATCGTAGTGCTGCTTGAGTTTGGCCAGGCTGACGAACACGTCCGTGTCGTGATAGGCGTGATTCAGCACGTACTCGGGATACATGTAGGCCGTGCCCGGGAACTTGAACCGCGCGTATTGCCTGCCCTTGCCGAGCCCGTTGGTGTTTTCGAACTCGACCCCGGGCGCCGCGGCAAGGATGGCGCGCACGTTCCAGCCGGAATCGAGCATGACGTCTTCCAGCGGACCCGCCGTGGCCCACGCGCTTTCCACGAAGTTGATGCGTTTGGCCCCCGCCTTCCCCAGCAACTGCGCCACCGCGCCGACCACCCTGGGATGCACGTAGTGAGTGCGCCCGAGCGCGAGCCCCTGCAGGCGCTGGCTGGGCGGACCGGTCATGTTGACCTTCACGGTCACGGTCTTGTTGCGCACCAGCCCGCCGATCCCGCCCAACTGGTCGAACAGGGTCGAGAGTTTCGCGGTCACATCCTCGTCATAGGTTGGGCATTTGGCGATTGCCACCGGCGCCGCGGGCGCATCGGGCGCCGCGTGGAGCAGGGGAGTCGCGGAAATCAGGGCAAGCCATTCTCGTCGCGTCATGTCACTTCTCCAGCCGGATGGTGGCGCATACCACGACGCGGTCGATATCCACGCCCCACCCCTCATCGGTCTTGTACACCTCGAGTGTTTTGGTTACCCCTTCCGGCGTGATCAGCGTGGCGCGCGGGAAATCCGCGAGGTAGTGCAGGGTCACGGTCTCCACCGGGTAATCGGAGTAATTCACCAGGTGCACCACCGCGCTTTTTCCATCGGCGGCGCCCAGGTAATTCGACAGCATCGACGAGACGTTGAACAGCCGCACCCCCATGTTGCGGCGTCCGATCAGGTTGTTCACGTCCCGCCACATATCGCCGAGGCGGTCCAACTCGGCTTTGTCCAGCGTGATCCTGCCGGCGGGCGGCGTGGGATCCTTCCAGCCCGGAGGACCGTTGAGCAGCGTGCCGCCGCCGCGCGTGAAGTCGCGCAGCACCTGCTTCTGAGGGGCGGTGAGATCGTCGCCCTCGATGTTCACCGCCATGGTGGCGCCTTCGAGCGTCTGCGCGGAGAGCCGCGCGCCGGCGATGGGACGCACGGGCGTGTGCTTGACCGCGATCATGTCCAGGATGCCGCCGGAGAGGAGTCCGCCCTTTTCCGGATCCTGCACGACGGCGAGTTGGCCGTTCTCGCGCATGGCGCGCCATTCCGGATGCCCTTCGAAATACGCCGTGAGCGCGGCCATCTTCTTCCACGTGCCGAGAGCGGCTTCCTCGCGGCGAGCGAGGCGCGCGACGAGGTCGTCATCGAACGCGATCACCCAACGGGCGCCGGAGATCTCCGCCTCGGCGATCACCTGCTGGTAGCGTGCCGCCGACACGACGGTCTTCTCCGGCGGACGGTTCGCCAGCCACACGCTGGAGGCGCCGAAGGCCCGCACGGCGCGCAGGAAGCCGGTGTTGGTATCGATCCAGACGGACGAGGTCGGGCCGGCGTGCGCGCTCGCGCCCTCGTTGGCCGCGATTCCCGGCCACACGCCCTGGTACGTGCCGATGATGGGAGCGTCGCCGCCGAGTTTCATCCTGTAGCGGGGGACCAGTTCGACCACGGGGACGGGCAGCGGCGGAGGTTCCGCCGGGAAATCGCCTTCGTAAACGACGCCGTCCACTTTGGCCGCGAGCGCCGCCCTGGCATCCTCGCCGGGCGCGATCACGGCCAGCGTGACGATGCCGCGCGCCGTTGCCGCCCGCGTGAACTCCGCCGCGGGATGCCGCACGAGCACGCAGTTCACGACCGTGCCCTGGAGCAGATCGAGCGAAGCCGCGTCGGCCCACGGCCAGCGTACCGGCACCCAATCCGCCGGTTTCGGAATCGCGGCGCACACCAGGGGGAGAAAACCCGCCAGCATCGCCGCCCGCAGCACCCGCATACCGATAGGATAGCGGATTCGCCCTCTACTTCCCGGGGGCGAAGCGGAGGGCCGCCGAGTTGATGCAATAGCGCAGACCGGTGGGCTCCGGGCCGTCCGGGAACACGTGTCCCAGGTGCGCGTCGCAGCGGGCGCAGAGCACCTCGGTGCGCCGCATGAAGAGGCTGTCGTCTTCCTCGGTAGCCACGTTTTCCGCCGCGGCCGGCGCCCAGAAACTGGGCCAGCCGCTGCCGGACTCGAACTTCTCTTCGCTGCGGAACAGCGCGGTGCCGCAGCAGGCGCAGCGGTAGACGCCGGGCTCGTGATGGTCCCAGTAGCGGCCGGTAAAGGCGCGCTCGGTCCCCTTCTGGCGGGTCACCGCGAATTCGTCGGGCGACAGTTCCCGGCGCCACTCCTCGTCGCTCTTTACGATTTTGTTGACTTCCACGGTTTCTCCTCTGGTTCCGTCGTTACGGAAGAGTACCACGCGGATGCGGCGGCCCGTCCCCGGGGCGAGCGCATCCGGGATCGAACGATCGCGCCGCCACAGCAGCGCGAGCCACCCTCCCAGCGCGGCGGGCGCGATCAGGAACACGCGCCGCGGCACGCGCGGATTGCATCCCGCGGAAAACATCCTTGCGTACAGTGTATCCTCGCTACATCCGATGCTATTCCGCGATTCCAGGGACGAAGATCTTCCGGCGATGGCCGGAATTTACGCGCACTACGTCCGCCACACCACCGCTTCGTTCGAAATCGAACCCCCGGACGCCGCCGAACTTGCCCGCCGCCGCGCTCTGGTCCTGGCCGCGGGACTGCCCTGGCTCGCCGCCGAAGTGGACGGCGCCGTGGCCGGCTACGCTTATGCCGCGCCTTATCGGCCGCGCGGCGCCTACCGGTTCACGGTGGAGGACTCGATTTACCTGCATCCCGAATCCACCGGGCGTGGGATCGGGGCGGAATTGCTCGACCGGCTGATCGCGCGTTGCGCGCGGGCCGGCAAGCGGCAGATGGTCGCGGTGATCGGCGGCAGCGATAATTACGCCTCCATCCGGTTGCACGAGAAGTTCGGGTTCCGGCGGGCCGGAGTGCTCACGAGCGCCGGCTACAAGTTCGATCGCTGGGTGGATTCGGTGCTGATGCAGCGGGCGCTCGGCCCCGGCGATACCGCGCCGCCGGCGGCTAGCTGATCAGGCGCGCCAGGCCGTAGGCCGCGGCGGAGGCAAGACCGCCGATCACTACCGTGCGCAGCCCGCCGAGGAATGGCGAAATGCCGGTGAGCCGCCCCTTCACGTAGCCGAAGAGGAACAGGGCAATCAAGGTCACCGCAACTGAGACGAGCAGCGCCTGGTGGAGGTCGGCGGTCATCATGTAGGCCGAAAGGGGCACCAGTCCGCCGACAATGTAGGAGCCGGCGATGGTCGCCGCGCTGGTACGGGCACGGGCCGGATTGGGCGCCTCGGAGAAGCCCAGTTCAAACCGCATCATGAAATCCACCCAGCGCTTCTGATCGCCGGCGATGGCGGCGACGACGGGTTGAATCTGCTCCTCGGTCATGCCGTATCCGCGGAAGACCTCGGCCACCTCTTCGCGTTCTTTGTCGGGCAGTTCCACGGTCTCGCGCATTTCGCGCGCGAGTTCGTTTTCGTAGTGGTCGCGATCGGTTTTGGCGGCGAGGTATCCGCCGAGCCCCATGGCGATCGATCCGGCGGCGATTTCGGCCAGGCCGGCGACCACCACCAGTTTGCTGGTCGCCGCCGCGGTGCCGGTGAGTCCGGCAGCCAGCGCGAACGGCACGGTGAGCCCGTCGCTCATCCCGATGACGACGTCGCGGACCATCTCCGATGCCTCGAAGTGCTTCTCCGCGTGCGGTGCGTGTGGTATTTCCATGAATTGAACATCATCGCACGGGAAAAGGCCTGATTCCCGAGAGCGCGACGCCGCGTCCCGCATGAACCGTGCGCTGCCGGGGTGTGCGAAACAGTACCGGGCCGCCGGGCCCGCGGGCCCCGCACCGCGCCAGAATAGAGACTTGGGATCCTCGGTATGAACGCTGTTCCCGCTTTCGCCATCCAGTCACTCCGCCCCAGGATTCTGGAGCGCCGCGCGCGCCTCGAAGCCGCGGCGGAAGCCCTGCCGGCGGACTACGTCAACGACCTCCTCTGCGAAATCGACGCGGCCCTGGAGCGCATCGACGCGGGTACGTTCGGGCTGTGCGAGGTCTGCCACGACACGATCGAAGCCGCCCGCCTGGAGCAGAACCCGATGGTCCGGTTCTGCCTGGATCACCTGAGCGGCGAGCAGCGCAGGGCTCACGAGCAGGACCTGGAGTTGGCGACGCGCATTCAATCGCGCCTGCTGCCGCCCAGGGAAGTGATGGCCGCCGGGTGGGAGACGCACTACCGCTACGAACCGGCGGGCGCGGTAGGCGGAGACTATTGCGAACTGATCCCGGAGGGGGAGGGCACCGGCCTGTTCTTCGCGGTGGGCGACGTGGCCGGAAAGGGCGTGGCCGCGTCGCTGTTGATGACCCACCTCAACGCAATCCTGCGCAGCCTGCTCTCGCTCGAGTTGCCGCTCGCGGAAGTGGTCGCGCGCGCCAACCGGCTGTTTTGCGAAAGCACGTCCGCGAGCCATTACGCGACGCTGGCCTGCGGCCGCACCACGGCGGACGGCGTCGAGTTGTGCAATGCAGGGCACTGCCGTCCGCTGATCCTGCGCGGGGGCGGAGCCGAACGGGTGGATCCCACGGGCCTGCCGCTGGGGCTGTTCTGCAATGGCCGCTACACCACGCGGCAGATTCCGCTGACCCGCGGGGACAGCCTGGTGCTTTACTCCGACGGCATCACCGAAGCGCAGGACCCGCAAGACAACGACTACGACGAAGAGCGCCTGATCCGCGCGCTGCAGGCACAGCCGGGCGCCGACGCGCGGGCCATGGCCGGCGCGGTCCTGAGCGACGTCGTCCGCTTCCGCGCCGCGCGGCCGCAGCACGACGATATTACGCTGCTCATCGTACGCCGCCGCTGAGGCGCCTGGAAAAGGGGTCGGCCGGAGGCCGGCCCTACAGTGCCGCGTCGCCGCGGTCGCCGTTGCGGATGCGGATAGCCTCGGCGACGTCGGAGACGAAGATCTTGCCGTCGCCGATCTTGCCGGAGCGCGCCGCGGTGCACAGGGCGTTGACGACCTCCTCGGAGCGGGCGGCGGGAACAATGGTCTCCACCTTGACCTTGGGCAGCAGGTCCACTTGGTATTCCTGGCCGCGATAGGTCTCTTTGTGACCTTTCTGGCGGCCGTGGCCGCGCACTTCGCTGATGGTCATGCCTTCGATACCAAGGCCCTGCAGGGCTTCCTTGACCGCGTCCAGTTTGAACGGCTGAATGATCGCCTCGATTTTTTTCATTTCTCCAACCTCGTGAGATATTCGCTAACCGCTTCCCGCACCAGGGCCGACAGCAACTGATTCGGTTCCCCGGCAATTTTCCTGCGCGCCGATTCGCGCACCAGTTTTTCGTAAACCTCGGGCGGAATCGTAATGCTGACTTTTCGGAAATCGCTTTTCTCGCCGCGCGGCAGATTCGGGTCCATGGTTCACTCCATCCGGAAGACTTCTTCCTCAGCCGCCGCCGGTTCCGCGGCGAGCACCGGTTTGACTCCCCGATACACCATCTTGATCAGGGGTGGGGCCACGATCGTGGTAGCTACCGACATGAACACAACCACTCCATAAATATGCTGGCGAATGATCCCGAAGCCGAGCCCGATCTGGGCGACGACCATCCCCACTTCGCCGCGGGGGATCATGCCGACGCCGATGCGCAGCGCCTCGCTCTTACCCATGGCCCAGGATCCGAGACCGCATCCGATGAATTTGGAGACCATCGCCGCGACCAGGATGATGAGTGCCAGCAACGCGTTTCTTCCGCTGGAAAACGCCGAGAGTTCCACGTGCAACCCGATGCCGGCCAGGAAGAACGGCACCAGCAACTCGGCCACTCCGTTGGAGAGATGCCGCAGCCGCGGACCGGTACTCTCGGCCAGAGCCATGCCCGCCAGAAACGCGCCCACAATCGCCGCCACCCCGATCCATACCGCCAGCACGGCCAGCGAGAACAGCATCGCCATGGAGAGGACGAACTGCGGCTCGCCCAGTTTCAAGTGCCGTTCCACGTGCGGAACGAAGCGCTCCATGGCGTGAGTGCCCCACTTGGCGACGATCACGGTGAACGCCACCGCCAGGAACGCCGTGGTCCCCAACTGGGCGAGGTTCAGCTTACCGTGAGTCAGGCTGCTGACCACGGCCAGGACCAGCAGTCCCAGCACGTCGTCTATCACGGCGGCGGCCAGGATGATCTTGCTCGAGACCTCGTGCAGCAGTCCCTTGGCCGCCAGCACCTGAGCCGTGATTCCTACGCTGGTGGCCACCATGGAAGCGCCCACGAAGATGGCTTCATTGGAGGGCTCGCCCCAGGCCAGCAGGATTCCCCATCCCATGAGGAACGGCACCACGACGCCGGAACACGCCACCAGGGTCGCGGTCCCGCCGACCTTCATCAACTCCGACGACTTGACCTCCAGTCCCACGCGGAAGAGCAGGAACATGGCGCCCAGGTCGGAGAGCGCGGCGAGGAACTCATTGGGTCCGAGCCATCCGAGTACGCTCGGACCGATCAGTACGCCGGCCAGGATTTCGCCGACAATGCCGGGCTGGTTGAGCCGCTCGAACACCTCGGCCATCACCTTGGCGGCCACAAACACCAACAGCATCGATAGCGGGATCGCCGCCGGTCCGGTCATCGACATGCGCGCTCCCTCAGGCGGATTGTGTTTTGCGCAGGGTGAACAGCGCCGCCAGGCCGATGCCGCACAACACGGGCACGGGCGGCGCTCCCCTGGAGATCAGCAGGTAACCGACAAAGACGACGGCCGCGGCAAAGACGCTCCACTTTTTCATCGGAACACCACCATGAGAGAGAGAATCACCGTCATGCCGGCCAGCACCAGCGCCGGACGCGTGAGCGGCTTGGTCCACTCCGGCTTTTGCGTGCCGGCGCGCGCCAGGGAGCGGATTTCCTGGAGCATTTTCCGCGCCAGGGAAAGTTCCCAGGCGTTGGCCGCGAGGTCGATGGCTTTGAGCGTCTCACGCTCGGCGGCCACCAGAGCGCGCAGCCGGTAGTGCAGTTCGGCGTACTTGATCTGCGCCCAGAAGTTTTCCGGCTCCAGCTTCACCGCCGCTTCCAACGCGTCCATGGAGCGGTACACGTCGTAGTTCATGGCGTGGGCCATGCCCAGGCAGGTGCGCAGGTCGGCGGAGTGCGGATTTTCGGCGCAGGCGCGCTCCAGGTGCTGGATGTAGCGGGCCAGGTCCTCCGGCGAGACCGTGTGAGGGTCTCGCCAGGGAACCGGGGGCAGCCGCAATCCGGCGGGTTGAGCGATACCGGCGGTTTGTGCCTGGAGTTCCATTACTGGGCTCCCACCGCACGGGCTTTGAGTTCGAACTCGGGATAACCGAGCTGACCCATTTCGGGAAGGTCGAGGCCTTCGAGTTCGGCCTTGGCGCCGACGCGCTGACCGATCACGGCGTCGATTGCCAGGTTGATCACGTAGCTGAGCACGAAGACGAACCCGATGAGGGTCACGACGCCGATCAACTGAGCGACCAACTGGCCGGCATCGCCGTAGAAGAGTCCGGTGACCGAGCCGTTGACGCCGTTCCAGCTTCCGCCATAGTTGCTCTTGCCGTCGGCGAAGAGTCCCACGGAGATGACGCCCCAGATGCCGTTGACGCCGTGGACGGAGATGGCACCCACGGGATCGTCCACCTTCATCTTGCGGTCGATGAATTCAACCGAGAGGCAGACCAGCACGCCGGCGATGAGCCCGATGATCACGCTGCACACCGGATTCACGAAGCCGCTGGGCGCCGTGATCGCCACCAGGCCGGCGAGGAGGCCGTTACCGGACATGGAGGCATCCGGCTTGCCGTAGCGCATCCACATGTAGAACATGGCGCCGAAGCCGCCCGCCATGCCGGCGAGCATGGTATTGACGGCGATCGAACCGATGCGCAGGCTGCCGTTTCCGGAAGCGCCCAGCGTGGATCCGGGGTTGAAGCCGAACCAGCCAAAGGCCAGGATGAAGCAGCCGGTGAGCACGATCACGATATCGTGGCCGATGATGGCGTTGGGCTTGCCGTCGCGCGTGAACTTGCCGAGGCGAGGTCCGACGATCATGGAGAGCGCGAGCGCGGTCAATCCGCCCACCGCGTGCACCACGCCGGAGCCGGCGAAATCGCAGTAGCCCTTGCCCAGCCCGAAGTTGGTGCCGAGGTTGGCCAGCCAGCCGCCGCCCCAGGCCCAGTTGGCGAACAGCGGATAAGTGAAAGCGCCCATCACGAAGGAGGACACCAGGAAGGCCGCGTATTTCCAGCGCTCCGCTGCCGAACCGGTGACGATGGTGAGGGCAGTATCCATGAACACCATCTGGAAGAGGAAGACCACCATGACGCCGACGTCATAGGTTCCGCCCTGCGTCAGGAACAGGCCGTGCTGTCCGAAGATCCCGAAGGGCTTGCCGAACAGCGTGATGACGTGTTCGGTGTTGAGGGGAGCGGCACCGCCGAGATTGGCAACGCCGCCCACACCGCCCATCTGTATGGCGAAGCCGATCAGCCAATAGGCGAGCATGCCGACGCCGTACACCATGAAGTTCATCATCATGGTGTGGTTGGCATTCTTGGCGCGGCACAGTCCGGTTTCCACGATGGCGAAGCCGGCCTGCATGAACATGACCAGGAAGCCGGTGATCAGCGTCCAGGTGAAGTTGATGGCGACTTTGTTCTGGCCCACCTGGTTCACCACGTCGGCGACGGTGAGGCCTTTTTTCGAATCGGAGACGGCAACGTCGCCCACCGTGCCGGTGAGGCCGCCGTCGGGATCGCCCTTGAGGCGGGCATCGGCGCCGGGCGCCGCGATGCCCTTGATGTCGGCATCGGTGATCGGGGCGGGCGCCGCGGCCGGAGCCGGTGCGGCCGGTTGGGCCTGCGCGAGCGCCATCGTGGCGCCCATCGCCAGGGTCGAAATCAGCAGAATCACTCTCTTCACGGCGGTCATTTCCTCCAGATGGCGTTCCTCAGCAGGCCCTTGTTGATGATGCCGATGATGCCGATGAGGCACATGGCCAGGCCCACGAGCACGATGAACAGGCGTCCGTTCACGCTCGAGGTCAGCGAAAGGCTGAACACACTGAGCAGGAAGCCCAAAAAGGTCACCAGTAGTCCGAGTGCGGTCACGATCGTCTTCTCCTTAGTCTTCGGAATGTTCCCAGGGCTTGCACTTCAGAAACAGCCCGAGCGAGGCCGCCAGAAGAGCCAGTCCGATCAGCAAGTACAGATAATTGATGTCCGCCGCGAGGCCGGCCGAAATCAGCGTAAACGCGACCAGAAACAACGCGACACCCTGCGCCTGTGTGGGGTTGGCGCCCATCAGTACACCTCCAGTTTTGATTGGATAAAGCCGGTACTTGCCAGTTCGACGGGGAGAGGCTACGAACTCAAACGGAGAGGCCGGTTTTTCGGTAGTTCGGAATTATTACTTTTTGAGCTTAGGCTATGCGTTGGGTCTGACCAAGACGGAAATTTTTATGGTGGAAATTAATGAAATCTTTATGCCGTTGATTTGGCGCCTGGTCGCAGGGTTGGAGCCACCGATGATCTCGTGCAAGAGCGTTTCCGAACTGCTGAATTCGGACCTGCTGCGCTAGCAGGGCTGGTGGAAGCGCACGCAGGTGCGGCTGCATCTTGCGATGTGCGACGCCTGCTCGCGCCTGGCGCGCCAACTTGCGCTGTTGCACGCCGCGGCCCGCCGGACCGGTGCACAGGATGAGCCGGATGCGGGGCTGGAGGAACGGATCATCCGCAAGCTGTCAGGTTCCTGAAGCGGACGGCGCCGGCCCTACCGCGCGCCGATCAGCACGGCGTACATGTTCGCGTCCTTAGCCGGCGCCTTTTCCCCGTTCGAACCCAGGGTCAGGCTCTCCGCCTGCGCCGCGGGGTGGCGATAGAGCTTCATGGCGCGTCCGGCGATGGTGAGGTTCTGGCCCGCCGGCTGGAACTGATTGGTGAGCCAGGCTGGTTTGTCGAGGCGGTCGTCGAAGGCGATCCACACAGTGGAACCGGCCTTGACCGCGATTTCCATGAGGTCGACGGCGCTATAGAGCTTGTCATTCTGCGCGGCCCGCACGTAGTCCGCGCCTTCGATCGCGGCGGGAAGAGCGTCGAAGGTCTCGGAGCTGTCGGCGTAGACCGGTTCGCCTTTCTTCGCGCCGGGCGCGACCAGCACGGAAGCGCCAGCGGGTCCGGAGTAGGAGAACGCGGTCACGAAGCGTCCGGCGGCGGCGGGCGCGGCCGCGGAGAAGGGCCCGGCGGGTGCGGCTCCGCTCATCGCGGCCATATCCGCGGGGTTGACGTCGGGCAGGGGTGGCAGGTTCGGGGAGAGTCCGTTGGGGGCCGGGAATTGCCTGGACCGCACGGTCACCGCGGCAGGCTTCAGTCCCTCGCCTTTGACTCGGACCGTGATCGCACCCGCGGAGCGGGTGGCGCGCACGGCGACGCGGTTGATGCCGGCCTCCAGATCGAGCCAGGTGTTGTTGGTGGACTTGATCTTGCCGCTGTTGTATCCGCCGCGCCAGACGCCCGGTCCGGAGAGTTCGAAATCCACGCGCTGCTGGAAGGTCGGGCAGCGGTCGCCCTTGGCGTCCACCGCTTCCACGTCGATCAGCAGGACGTCGGAGCCGTCGGCGAGCAGCCCCTGCGGGCCGGTGATCGGGGTCATGCGCAACGCCACCGGCGGACCCACGGTGTGCCTGGTGGCGGTGGCCACGATCCGGCCGCCGGTGGAAGCCACCGCCTTGATCTCGCCCGCCTCCCAGGTCACATCCGGGAAGGTGAACAGGTAACGGTCGCTCACCTTGCCGTGGCCGAGCGAACGGCCGTTGACGAACAGTTCGACATCCTCCGCGTTGGAGGCGACGTACACCGTCTTCTTCGTGCCCGCGGGATAGGTCCAGTGTCCGATGATGTGCACCTGCGGATCGCCGCGGTAGAGCACCTTCATCACGTAGTAGGCTTCCTTGGGCAGGCGGACGCCATCCACCTCGCCGCCGGCGCGCGCCACTTCGGTGGAGACGCGGCCG
Organism: Acidobacteriota bacterium; assembly: GCA_018268835.1. GTDB lineage: Bacteria > Acidobacteriota > Terriglobia > Bryobacterales > Bryobacteraceae > Solibacter. The sequence continues at coordinate 13,525 of JAFDVU010000104.1, forward strand.
CCGGAAGTTGAGTCGGAGAAGATCCAGTTGGCGCCGCCGGCGTGATTGGCCGGAGCGATCTTCTTGAACTGCGTGATCTGGTTCACGGCATACTGCTCGCTGGTGAGCTGATAGGTCTGGCCCTTGGCTTCGGGATAGCCGAAGTTGGGCGGCGAAAAGTCGTCCCACACGCGGCGCGGCGATTCCTCGCGATTGTATTCACCTTCCACCACGGGCAGGCGGGCGATCTCGCGTCCGCCCTCGGTGCCGATCCCCACGTCCATAAACTCGGCGGTGATGGCGTCGGCGCGGCGATGGGCGTAGGCGCGCCCGCCTTTCGGGTCGTAGCGGTCCATGTAGCCGCGGAGTTCCTGTGCATGCTCGCGGCTGACCTTCTGGTTGCCGCCCTCCCAGATCAGGATCGACGGGTGGTTTCGGAAGTAGATAATCATGTCGCGGAACGCGGCCGCGCGGATGGTCCAGGCTTCGCCCTGCGCGTCGCCTTCGCCATCCACGCCGGGCTGCTCGGTGAGGATGCCGAGGCGGTCGGAGGCCTCGAGCATCGCCGGCGCGCCGGCAGCGTGGCCCCAGCGGACGAAGTTGCCGCCGGCTTCCTTCATCAACTGGAGCGTGAAGAAGTGCATCCAATCGGGCATGGCGTTGCCCAGCCCGGGCCATTCGTCGGTGGGTTTCTGCCCCCAGCCGTGGAGCTTCTCGTGGTGGCCGTTGATGTAGAACCCGGTAGCCGTGTCCCAGCGAAACGTCCGCACGCCGAAGGGCAGTTCGCGCGCATCGACCTCTTTATCGCCGGCGCGCAGCGAGATATTCACCCTGTAAAGGTACGGATGCGCGGGCTCCCACAATTGCGGATCCGGCAGCGCGCCGGAGAGCGTGATCTCCGCGCTGCCGCCTGCGGTAAGCTCGCCCTTCTCCTGCATGGTGGCGACGGTCTTGCCGTTGGGTGCGGTCACGGTGGCGATCACCTGCACCCAGGCGTTGGTGGAACGCTCGTTCTGCACGGGCACTTCGAGCTCGACGCGCGCGCTTTCGGGCGTCACGCCGGCAGTGTAAACGTAGGGTCCCGCGGTTTGGAGGAAGCTGTAGAGCGGCAGCGAGATGTGCAGCGGATCGGTGACGTGCAGGTACACGTTGCGGTAGATGCCGCCGTGCGCCGGATGCCAGTGGGGGCTGTTCCAGGGCAGTTCGGTCTTGATGATCTTCGCCATCTCGGTTTCCTGCGTGAAGCGGTTGTCCGCCATGACCGCGATGACGTTCTTCGCGCCGAACTTCAGGTACGGGGTGAGGTCGAAACCGAAGGGAATGAACCCGGTCTTGCTGGTGCCCAGCAGTTTGCCGTTGATGTAGACCTCGGCAATCTGCCGCACCGCCTCGAACTCGATGAAGACCTTCTTTCCCTTGAAGGCGTCGGGTGGAGTGAAGGTCTTGCGGTACCAGGTGCGCCCGCTCCACAGGTTCATTTCGCCGACATGGTTCGGGGTGGACCAATCGTCGAAGGTGTCGATGTCGTTGTAGGTATGGGGCAGGGAAACGCTGCTCCACGAGCGGTCGTCGAAGGCGGGGTCGGCGGCGCCGGCAGGGTCGGCCTTGATGAACTTCCAGTCCGGGTTGAAGTTCAACGTGGAACTCTCGGCGGCAAACGCCGTGCCGGAGAGCGCCAGGAAGGCAAATACGGCAAGAACGGATTTCATACTGCTGGGTCCTGCTTTCATGGAAACCCCACGATAACGCAATGCAAGGGGGGGTGTCGGCGTCGTTCGCCCCTTTTCTGCACCCGTTCGACCGCGCTCCGCATCCATTAGGCGAGTAATCTTGACTAGAAAGTACAGATTAGGTAATGTGATGGTAGTACAACAGCTTAGGAGTTCCTCCCGGTGAGCGATTCCACTCAGACGATCGAAACATTTGCGAATCAGGAGTATAAGTGGGGCTTCGTCACGGACATTGAAGCCGACGCGATCCCCCGCGGCCTCAATGAGGATGTGATCCGCCTGATCTCCGCCAAGAAGAACGAGCCGGAGTGGCTCCTGGACTGGCGCCTGAAGGCGTACCGCCACTGGCTGGACATGGAAGAGCCGTCGTGGGCGAACGTCACCTACCCGCCGATCGACTACCAGAACATCATCTATTACGCCGCGCCCAAGACCAAAACGGATGCCCCCAAGAGCCTGGAGGAGGTCGATCCGGAGCTGCTCAAGACCTACGAGAAGCTTGGTATCCCATTGAAAGAGCAGGAGATGCTGGCCGGCGTCGCGGTCGATGCGGTGTTCGATTCGGTCTCCGTGGCCACGACTTTCAAGGAGAAGCTCAAGGCGCAGGGCATCATCTTTTGTTCCTTCTCCGAAGCCGTGCAGGAACATCCGGAACTGGTGAAGAAGTACCTGGGCAGCGTGGTCCCGGCAAGCGACAATTTCTTCGCCGCGCTCAACTCGGCGGTCTTCAGCGACGGCAGTTTCTGCTACGTACCCAAGGGCGTGCGCTGCCCGATGGAACTGTCGACGTATTTCCGCATCAACGCCAAGGACACGGGGCAGTTCGAGCGCACCCTGATTGTGGCCGATGAAGGCGCCTACGTGAGCTACCTGGAAGGCTGCACGGCGCCGATGCGCGACACCAACCAGTTGCACGCCGCGGTGGTGGAACTGGTGGCGCTGGATCACGCGCAGATCAAGTATTCGACCGTACAGAACTGGTATCCCGGGGATAAGGACGGGAAGGGCGGCATCTACAACTTCGTGACGAAGCGGGGCGCGTGCCGCGGGGTGAATTCGAAGATCTCCTGGACGCAGGTGGAGACGGGCAGCGCGATCACGTGGAAGTATCCTAGCTGCCTGCTGATCGGGGAAAACTCGGTGGGCGAGTTCTACTCGGTGGCGCTGACCAACAACTGGCAGCAGGCCGATACCGGCACCAAGATGATCCACATCGGGAAGAACACCACTTCCACGATCGTGAGTAAGGGCATTTCCGCGGGACACGGGCAGAACACGTATCGCGGCGGCGTGAAGATTTTGAAGTCCGCCACCGGCGCGCGCAACTACTCGCAGTGCGACTCGCTGCTGCTGGGCGACAAGTGCGGCGCGCACACGTTTCCGTACCTGGAAGTGCGCAACACGTCGGCGCAGGTGGAGCACGAGGCTTCAACCTCGAAGATCGGCGAGGACCAGATTTTCTACTGCCGCCAGCGCGGCATATCCACCGAAGACGCGGTCAGCATGATCGTGCACGGTTTCTGCAAGGAAGTCTTCCGCGAGCTGCCGATGGAGTTCGCGGTGGAGGCGCAGAAGCTGTTGGGTGTGAGTTTGGAAGGGAGTGTCGGGTAGGCCCGAGGGCCCGCCTTTTGGAATTTTCACGCAATGTCACTACTTGAAATCATCGATCTGCGCGCCAAAGTCGGCGATCGCGAAATCCTCAAGGGCATCAACCTGACGGTGAAGCACGGCGAAGTCCACGCCATTATGGGTCCCAACGGCAGCGGCAAGAGCACGCTGGCCGGGGTACTCGCCGGCCGCGAACTCTACGAGGTTACCGGCGGACAGGTGTTGCTGGACGGCAAGGATCTACTGGAAATGGCGCCCGAGGATCGGGCGCGCGAAGGCGTCTTTCTCGCCTTCCAGTACCCGGTGGAGATCCCCGGCGTCAGCAACATGTACTTCCTGAAGGCGGCGGTAAACCAGATCCGCAAGCACCGCGGCCAGGAAGAGCTGGACGCGATGGACTTCCTAAACCTGGTCCGCGAGAAGATGCAGATTATGAAGATGGACCAGACGCTGCTCAACCGTCCGGTCAACACCGGCTTCTCCGGCGGCGAGAAGAAGCGCAACGAGATCTTCCAGATGGCCGTGCTGGAGCCGAAACTGGCCATCCTTGACGAGACCGATTCCGGCCTGGACATCGACGCGCTGCGCACCGTTTCCGGCGGCGTCAACGCGATGCGCAGTCCCGAGCGCGGCATGATCGTGGTTACGCACTACCAGCGCCTGCTCAACGAAATCGTGCCCGACTACGTGCACGTGCTAGCCGATGGACGGCTGGTGAAGAGCGGCGGCAAGGAACTGGCGCTCGAGCTCGAAGCCGGCGGCTACGCGGCGCTCGGCATCTACGACGAAGAGGAGGCGGTCGGCCGCGTATGACCGCTGTCGCCGAACAGAACGCGCAGTGGCTGGAGCTGTTCACGCAACAGCCCGCCGCCGAGCCGTGGATTCAGGCGCTGCGCGAGGAAGCGTTCGCGCGTTTTTCCGCGCAGGGGTTCCCCACGACGCACCACGAAGAGTGGCGCTTCACGAACGTGGCGCCGGTGACCAAGGTAGCGCGGGCCGCCCGGCCGGCGGACAAACCGGCCGCGATCCCCGAACAGGCGAAACCGCATCTGGCGAAATACGCTTCGCTGGACCATCCCTTCGTGGCGCTGAACACCGCGTTTCTCCATGACGTGCGGGTGATCACGGTGCCGCGCGGCGCCACGCTCGAAGCGCCAATCGAGATCACCTACGAGGGGCCCGCCGAAGGGACGGCGGCTCATCCCCGCACCCTGATCCTGGTGGGCGCCAACGCGCAGTGCACGATCGTCGAGACCTACAAAGGCGAGGGCACGTACTTCACCAACGCGGTGACGGAAATCGTGGTGGCCGATTCGGCCGTGGTGGACCACTACAAGATCCAGCAGGAGAGCCTGAGCGCGTATCACATCGCGACGCTGCAGGCGGCCATCGGGCGTTCGGCGGCGTTCTCCTCGCACTCGATCTCGCTGGGCGGCGCGCTCACTCGCAACGACGTGAACGCTGTGCTGTCCGAGGGCTCGGACGCGAACATCAACGGACTCTACATCGTCAACGGCACGCAGCACGTGGACAATCACACTGCGATCGACCACGCCAAGCCGCACGCCACCAGCCACGAACTCTACAAGGGCATTCTCGACGGGCAGTCGCACGCGGTCTTCAACGGCAAGATCATCGTGCGGCAGGACGCGCAGAAGACCGATTCCAAGCAGACCAACAAGAACCTGGTGCTCTCCGACGACGCCGTGATCGACACCAAGCCCGAGCTGCAGATCTGGGCCGACGACGTACGGTGCACGCACGGCGCCACCATCGGACAGCTTGACAGCGAGATGCTCTTCTACCTGCAGTCGCGCGGCATCGGCCGGAAGGACGCGCGCAACCTGCTGATCTACGCCTTCGCCCAGGACATTGTCGACCGCATCAAAGTGCAGTCCCTGAGGGATTCGCTGGAACGCACCCTCTTTGAAAAATTCCATGAGCACCCTGAGTAGCGCAGTCACGGCAACCTTCGACGTGGAGAAGATCCGGGAAGATTTCCCGGTTCTCAAGCAGACGGTCCATGGCAAGCCCCTGGTGTACCTGGACAGCGCCGCCACGGCGCAGAAGCCGACCGCGGTGGTGGACGCAATCCGCCGTTTCCACGAAGTGGATTGCGCCAACATTCACCGCGGCGTGCACGAACTCAGCCAGCGTTCGACGGCGGCGTACGAAGAGACGCGCGCCAAGGTGCGCCGCTTCCTGCACGCGAACTCGAGCGACGAACTGATCTTCGTGCGTGGCACCACCGAGGGCATCAACCTGGTGACCTCCACCTGGGGACGCAAGAATGTGCAGGCGGGCGACGAGATCGTGATCTCGGCGATGGAGCATCACTCCAACATCGTTCCCTGGCAGATGCTGTGCGAAGAGCGGGGCGCGACGCTGCGCGTGATCCCGATGAACGAGCGCGGCGAACTGCTCCTGGAAGAGTACGAGAAGCTGCTGACACCGCGCACCCGGATGGTCGCGGTGGCTCATGTGTCGAACGCGCTCGGCACGATCAATCCCGTGCGCCAGATGATTGAAATGGCGCACAAGGCCGGCGCGCTGACGCTGATCGACGGCGCGCAGGCCACGCCCCATATGAAGGTTGACGTGCAGGCGCTCGACGCCGATTTCTACGCCTTCAGCGGCCACAAGGTCTTCGGCCCCACGGGTATCGGCATCCTCTACGGCAAACGCAAACTGCTCGAAGGGATGCCTCCCTACCAGGGCGGCGGCGACATGATCAAGGTGGTGACGTTCGAAAAGACCACCTACAACGATCTGCCGTACAAGTTCGAAGCCGGCACGCCGAACATCGCCGGCGGCATCGGACTCGGCGCCGCGCTGGACTACGTCAATAAGCTGGGGCTGGACCACATCGCCGCCTGGGAGCACTCGCTGCTCGAATACGGCACCGAGCGGCTCTCCGCCATTCCCGGACTTCGCCTGATCGGCACCGCCCGCGAGAAAGCCGGCGTGCTGTCCTTCGTGATGGACGGCATTCATCCGCACGATATCGGCACCGTGCTGGATAATCTGGGCGTTGCGGTGCGCACCGGGCATCATTGCGCGCAACCCGTAATGGACTTCTTCCACGTACCCGCGACCACGCGCGCCTCGCTTGCGTTCTACAACACGCCGGCCGAGATCGACGCGCTGGCGGCAGGAATTCTTAAAGTAAAGGAGATCTTCGCCTGATGGTTCACGATCTCTACCAGGAAATCATCCTCGACCACAGCAAGCGCCCGCGCAACCATCACTCGATGGACGACGCCAATCGCCAGGCCGAGGGGTACAACCCGCTTTGCGGGGACAAGCTGAAGCTGTATCTGAGAATCGAAGACGACATCGTGAGGGACGCGAGCTTCGTCGGCGCCGGCTGCGCGATTTCGACTTCGTCGGCATCGCTGATGACCGAGAGCATCAAGGGCAAGACCCGGGCGGAAGCCCTGAAGCTGCTCGAAAAATTCCACGAACTGCTCACCACCGATGTTTCGGTGAGCCAGGAACTGGGCAAGCTGGTGGTCTTCTGCGGCGTGCGCGATTACCCGGCGCGCGTCAAATGCGCCACGCTGGCGTGGCACACGCTCAAGAACGCGCTCGACGGCGCGAACGACCCGGCATCCACCGAATGACCATCAAGGACCAGATCGTCGCCGCGCTCAAGAAGGTCTATGACCCTGAGATGCCGGTCAACATCTACGAACTCGGCCTGATTTACGGGCTGCACGTGGACGAAGGTGGCCGCGCGCGGGTCACCATGACCCTGACCGCGCCCAACTGTCCGGTGGCCGGAACGCTGCCCGGGGAAGTGGAACGCGCCGTGCGCGCGGTACCCGGGGTGAGCGACGTAACTCTCGAACTTACCTTCGATCCGCCCTGGAGCAAGGAGCGCATGAGCGAAGCCGCCAAGCTGGCCCTGGGCATCGAAGACATCATCCCCATCGCGAGGGTGCGCCGGTGAAACTCTCCGCCAACGAAGAATACGGCCTGCGCTGCCTGGTGCGTCTCGGCTACGCCGGGGAGAACGGCAGTATCACCATTCCGGAGATGAGCCAGGCCGAGGGCGTCTCCGCCGCCAATACCGCCAAGATCCTGCGCGCGCTGCGCAAGGGCGGATTCGTCAAGGCGGCGCGCGGCAAGGAGGGCGGCTACACGCTGGCGCGTCCGGCGGGTGACATCGTGATCGCCGAAGTGATGGAGTGCCTCGGAGGACGCCTCTTCGAAAGCTCCTTCTGCGACAGCCACGGCGGCCGGACCGGGATCTGCACGCGGAGTGTGGACTGTTCGGTACGATCTCTCTGGCGCGCGGTGCAGGTGGCGGTGGACCACGTCCTGAGCAAGACCACGCTGCGCGATCTTCTCCAGAACGAAGAGGAGATGAACTCCTGGGTGCGGACCATTCCGGGGCCCAACGGCATGCGACTGCTGCAGTAGCGCCCAGATCGTGACTACCGGCTGACGTAGTCCTGTTACGGTGGGTTAACCCTCCTGTAGTCACACGCACTTGACCATCCGCTATAATGTATGCAGATGCTGTTTCAGGACCCGCGCCAGCGGGTTGGTCGAAGTATCGATCGTTTCCCACGCAACCGGAAGACCCTGTCGCCGTTTTTTCCCAGTTGGAGGTCCCAGCAACTCCCTTGACCAAATCCAGTGTGTGCATCACGCGAGGCGTGGAAAGCCTCTTTGGAACCCGGGACGAAAACATCCGGCTGCTGGAAAACGTCCTCGGCGTCCACACTCAACTCGTCGACAACAATCTGGAAATCGAAGGCGAACCCGCCAACGTGTCTCGAGCGGAGACTATCCTCGAGGACTACAACGCGCTCATCCGCGAAGGGTTCGTTTTCAACAACGGAGACCTCAACAGTTACCTGAGGGTAGTGACCAACGATCCCGAGGTGTCACTGCGCGCGCTGGTGAACTCCGGGAAGCAGCGCAATTTCGGGAAAAAAGTACTCGCGCCCAAGACCATCAACCAGCGCCGCTACCTGGAGGCCATCGAGCGCAACGACCTGGTATTCGGCATCGGTCCCGCCGGCACGGGCAAGACCTACCTCGCGGTGGCCATGGCGGTTTCGGCGCTGCTCAACAAGCAGGTTTCGCGCATCATCCTCACACGCCCCGCGGTCGAAGCCGGCGAACGCCTCGGCTTCCTGCCCGGCACCCTGCAGGAAAAGGTCGATCCCTATCTGCGCCCTCTCTACGACGCGCTCTTCGATATGCTGGACACGGACCGCGTCGAGAAGTTGCTGGAGCGCAACGTGATCGAAGTTGCGCCGATCGCTTTCATGCGCGGGCGCACGCTCAACGAGAGTTTCATCATACTCGACGAAGCGCAGAACTCCACCCCGGAGCAGATGAAGATGGTGCTCACGCGCCAGGGTTTCAACTCCAAGATGGTGGTCAACGGCGACATCACCCAGATCGACCTGCCCAACGCCCGGCGCAGCGGACTGATCGAAGCCACCGACGTGCTCCGGGGCGTTGAAGGCATCAGCTTCGTGCAGTTCGACGAGAAGGATGTGGTGCGCCACACGCTGGTGCAGCGCATTGTCAAGGCATACGAACGATACAACGAGGCCATCGGCGCGGGCCGCCAGCTCAGTTTGAAACTGGAGAGCGACACCGCCGAAGCCAAACCGGACCTGCCGCCGGCGGAAGATTCCGCGCCGCAGGCCTGATCACCTCTCATGTCCTCCCCCGAAGGCAGTAGCGTGATTTTTCGCCGCGTTCCCGCGGACGTGCGTCCGCGCGCCATCCAGGCGTTCGCGCGCAAGCTCCAGCGCGAGGTCGCCAAGGGCCGGCCGTTCCACCTGCTGATCACCGGCGACGCCGAACTGGCGCGACTCAACCGCGATTTTCTGGGCAAGGATTACGCGACCGACGTGCTCTCCTTCCCCAGCGGCACGAAGCCGTTCCTGGGCGATCTGGCTATCTCCGCGGCGCGTGCCCGGGCGCAGGCGCGCGAGTTCGGCCACTCCACCGAGGATGAAATCCGCATCCTCATGTTGCACGGTGTCCTGCACCTGACCGGGATGGACCACGAGACCGACGCCGGCGCCATGGCGCGCGCCGAAAAGCGCTGGCGCGCGCGCCTGGGACTGCCGAACAGCCTGATCGAACGGGTGCGGTCATGATCGCGGTAGTGCTGGTGACCCTGATCACCATTCCGCTGCTCGGCCTGATGACTTTTGTGCAGGTGCTGTACCTGGAGAGCCTGCGGCTGCGCCCGCGCGACCTGGCGTCGCTCAAGTTCTTCAAGGATTCCGTGGAAGGCCGCCTCGGCTTCCGCACCGAGGATGGGGCGGGCGCCTTCTCACTGATCAAGCACACTTTGCTCGCTACCCTGGCGATCCTTTACTTTGCGTGGTTCGCCGACGGCACTCCGTGGCACGCCGCCATCTTCTGGCAATCGCTGCTCGCCATTGTATTCACCGTGGTGGTGATCTGCTTCGCGCTGCCGCAGGTTCTCTACCGCCGCACCAGCGCGCACTGGCTGCTTCCGCTGGTGCCGCTGGTGCGCGTGTGCGGCCTGGCGGCGCGGCCGTTCGTGTCGCTGCTCGGATTCTTCCAGTCGCTGATCGAACTCACCGAAGACCGTCGCGGCGCGCCTGAAGAGCCCACCCAGCAGGACAACATCGAAGCGCTGATCACCGCCGGCACCGAAGAAGGCCTCATCGAGGAAGAAGACCGCAAGCTGATCCAGAGCGTGGTCGAGTTCGGCGATAAGGTGGTGCGCGAGGTCATGACGCCGCGTCCGGAGATCGTGGCCATCAACGCCGATGCCACGTTGGAACAACTGCGCCAGCTCGTCATCAACGAGCAGTTCTCGCGCATTCCGGTCTTCGAGCAGAGCATCGACCAGATGATCGGCTTCGTCCACGTGCGGGATATGTTCGAGCTGGACGAGGAGGAGCGCGCCAACCGCACGGTCCGCGAGCTGGCGCGCGACATCAAGCTGGTACCGGAAACCAAGCCGGTGAAGGACCTGATGCGCCAGATGCAGGCCGAAAGCAGCCACATGGTGATCGTGATCGACGAGTACGGCAACACTGCCGGGCTCGCGACCATGGAAGACCTGCTCGAAGTCATCATCGGCGAAATCCGCGACGAACACGAACCGGAGAGCGACGTGACGGAGGACGGCAAGGGCGGCTACATCGTCGCCGGCAGCTTCGAAGTCGACCGGCTCGCCGACCTGGTCGATACCTTCCGCCCCGGGGAGGACGTCGAATCCACCACCGTCGGCGGGCTGGTCAGCGAATGGCTGGGCCACGTGCCGCGCGCCGGCGAACGCATCGACCGTGGGGGCGTGCGCATCGAGGTACTGGTCAGCGACCACCTCCGCGTCGAACAGGTCCGCATTTCCAAATCTCAGGCAGTCACTTCATGAATCCCGAATTCCGTTCCGGTTTTGTCTCCATCGTAGGCCGGCCCAACGCCGGCAAATCCACGCTTCTTAACGCGCTGGTGGGCCAGAAGGTGGCCATCGTCGCGGATAAGCCGCAGACCACGCGCACGGCCATTCAGGGCGTGCTCACCCTACCTGAAGCGCAGGTCGTCTTCGTCGACACGCCCGGCATCCATAAGGCCGACACGCCGTTGAACAAGCGCCTCATGGAAACCGTGCGCGCGAGCGTGGAGGAGCGCGACCTGCTGCTCTTCGTCAGCGACGCGCACCGCAAGTTCACCGAGGAGGATCGCAAGGCGATCGACCTGGCGCGCCGCACCGAGACGCCGGTGTTGTGCGTGCTTAACAAGATCGATCTGCTGCAGGATAAAGCCGCGTTGCTGCCGCTGATCGAACAGTACAAGGCGGCCTACAACTTCGCCGAGTTCCTGCCGGTCTCCGCGGTGCGCCGCATGGGGCTGGACGACCTCATCGCCACCATCGTCCGCTACCTGCCTCAAGGCCCTGCGTACTTCCCGGAAGACTACGTCACGGATCAGCCGGAGCGCTTCCTGGCCGCGGAGTTGATCCGCGAAAAGGTGCTGCTGGCCACGCGCGACGAAGTGCCGCACTCGGTCGCGGTCGCCGTGGACAAGTGGGAGGAGACTCCCCGAATCACGCGCATCTTCGCCACCATCCGGGTGGAGCGCGAGGGGCAGAAGGCCATCATCATCGGAACCGGCGGCAGCATGCTGAAGAAGATCGGCACGGCCGCCCGCCAGGAGATGGAGCAACTCTTCGAACGGCGCATCTACCTCGATCTCCACGTGCGGGTGCAGCCCGGCTGGCGCGAAAAGGCCGTCTTTCTGAATACCCTGGACTGGCGTACAATGGCGACTGAAGATGACATCTAAATTTGCACTCCTCCTGGCGGCTTTCCTGATCTTCCAGTTGGTCGGGGTGGCCGCCAAGCAGCAGCCTCCGGTCACCGACGATACCATCACGGATCAGGTGCGCCTGAAACTGACCAGCGACCCCGACGTGAAGGGCGGCGCCCTCGACGTGAAGGTCGACAAGGGGGTTGTTACACTCTCCGGCGGCGTCGAAACGCCCAAGCAACGCGCCAAGGCTGAAAAGCTCACCAGGAAGGTGAAGGGCGTAAAAAGCGTGGTGAACCAGATTGTGATCAAGCAGGTTCCGGATCGATGATCCGCCGCGCGCCGGCATTTTTCTTTGCACTTTTGCTCGGCGCCCAGCAACTCGGCGTGTTCAAGTTCCAGCAACTCGCCAAGGGCTACCGCTTCACCGAAGGACCCGCGTGGAACGCCAAAGACCAGTACCTGGTATTCAGCGACACGCCCAACGACCGCATTTATAAGTGGGTACCAGGCAGCGACCCGGTGGTGCTGCGCGAGGACGCTCACGGGCCGGCCGGCAATGCCTTCGATACCCAGGGCCGCCTCTACACCTGCGAAACGCGCACGCGCCGCGTGACGCGCACCGATCGCAACGGGAAGATCGAGGTCCTGGCGGACAACTGGGAGGGCAAGCGGCTCAACTCGCCCACCGGCATTGTCGTCGCCCGGAACGGCAGCGTCTACTTCACCGATCCGGCCTTCGGCTCGCAGAGCGACCGGCGCGAACTGGACTTTCACGGCGTCTACCACATCCCGCCGAAAGGGCCGATGACGCTGATCGCGAAGTACCAGACACGGCCCCACGGCATCGCGCTCTCGCCCAACGGGCGGACGCTCTACGTCTCCAACGCCGATGAGCACAACGTGCGCGCCTTCGATCTGGACCGCAACGGGGGCGCATCCAACGAACGCGTCCTCATCGCCGGCATCGAGGGCGTGCCCGGCGGCATCGCGGTGGACGAGAAGGGGATGCTCTACGTGGTGGGCAGCGGGATCGGGATCTATACACCGGAGGGCAAGCGCGTGCAGTTGATGGAAATCAGCGAGCGGGTCTCCGCCTGCGCGCTGGGCGAAGCCGACATGAAGTCGCTGATCATCACCGCGCGCGGCAACGTCTTCCGGGCGCGGCCGGATACGCCATGATCTCGGAAGCCGACCGCAGGTACCCCAAGCGGCCGCTGGTGGGAGTGGGCGCGCTGATCTTCCAGCGCGGCCGCATTCTCATGGCGCAGCGCGGCAAGGAGCCGCTCAAAGGATGGTGGTCGCTGCCCGGCGGCGCCGTGGAAGCCGGCGAAACGCTGGACGCGGCCATCCGCCGCGAGGTGCTCGAAGAGACCGGACTCATGGTGGAACCCCTCCGCATCCACGAGGTCTTCGAGCGCATCCTGCGCGATGCCGAAGGCGCAGCCGAGTACCACTACGTCCTGATCGATTACATCTGCCGCATCCTCTCCGGCACGCCGC
>JAFDVU010000105.1 GCA_018268835.1 Acidobacteriota bacterium
CGCGCGCCGGGCGTGGGGATGGCCGCGGCCTGTTCGGGCGAGATGCAGCGCGGGCTTCTGGCGTAGAAGTTGAAGCCGATGGCGGTGGCGCCGGCTTGCGTGGCTGCGGCGGCGTCGGCCGCGTTGGTGATGCCGCAGACCTTGAGGATCATGCGGCCACCAGCGCGCGGAGCGCCTCCACGGGGTCCGCTGATTTCATGAGGTGTTCGCCGACGAGGAAGGCGGAGTAACCCGCGGCGCGGAGGCGGGCGATGTCGGCGGCGTTGTGGATGCCGCTCTCGCTGACCAGCAGGGCGCCGGGCGGCATGTGTTCCGCGAGGTCGAGCGAGGTCTCGAGCCTGACCGCGAAGGAGCGCAAGTCGCGGTTGTTGACGCCGATCATGGTGGCGCCGCTCGAAACGGCGCGATCGAGTTCCTGCCGGTCGTGGACTTCGACCAGTGCGGCGAGCCGGTAGCGCTCCGCGGTTTCACGAAAGTCGCGCAGTTCGCGCTCGCCGAGGATGGCGGCGATGAGCAGGATGGCGTCGGCGCCGTGTGCCGCGGCCTCGACGATCTGGCTGGGGGCGATGGTGAAATCCTTACGCAGGACCGGGATCGAGACGACCGCGCGGGCGGCCTCGAGATCGGCGAGCGAGCCCTGGAAATACGGGCCGTCGGTGAGCACGCTGAGCGCGGCGGCGCCGCCACGTTCGTAGGATTGCGCGATACCGGCGGGCGAAAAATCGGGGGAGAGCAGGCCCCGGCTGGGCGACGCTTTCTTGGCCTCGGCGATGATCGCGGGCGTACGGGCGGCGAGCGCGGCGCGGAAGTCGCGGCGCCCGGAAAGGCGCGCTCCCGCCGCGCGCTCCCACTGTTCGGCGAGGGCCGCCGATTGGGCGATTTCCTCGCGCTTGGTCGCGACAATACGGGCCAGGATGTCCGGAACGGTTTCGATCAAGGGTGTTCTTTTTATCGTAGCAGGGGACGAGGGGCGGCCACAGAGGCGCGGACACAAAGGACACAAAGGCCGGCCGGCAGGCCGGCTTCACTACCGCCTTCGCGCGGGGGCGGGTTTGGCGTTGATCACGGGGATCAGGCTGGTGCGCTCTTCGGCCGCGGGCGGGGGGACTCGGGCGGCGAGTTCGTTGTTGAGCGTAGCCACGAATTCCTGGATCTGGCTCTGCATTTCGGCCATCTTTTCGCGCATGTTGAGAATGATCTCGACGCCGGCGAGGTTGACTCCGAGGTCGCGCGTGAGGTGGAGGATCACTTCCAGGCGCTCGATGTCCTCGGCGGTGTAGAGGCGCGTGTTGCCTTCGCTGCGCGAGGGCTTGAGCAGACCTTCGCGCTCGTAGAGCCGCAGGGTCTGGGGATGGATCTCATACTGCTCCGCGATGGCGGAGATCATGAACGCCGCTTTGGATTTGCCCTTCGCCATGGCTAGATTTTCGACCACATCTCCGCGCGGGGGTCTTCGTGCTTGTGGAGTTCGGCGAGTTCGCCGAGGAGGTGGCGGACGCGTTCATCGCGCGGGTCCGGCGCCGCCAGCGAGATTTCGACGATCTGGTCTCCGCGCAGGCCGGTGCGCGAGTTGGCCACGCCCTTTTCGCGCAGGCGGAACTTCTGGCCGTTGCCCGTGCCCTGCGGGATCTTCAGCAGCGTGCGCCCGTCGATGGTGGGGACTTCGATCTTCGCGCCCAGCGCGGCTTCCCACACCGCCACGGGGACGCGGATTTCGATGTTGTCGCCTTCCCGCTGGAAGAACGGGTGCGGTTCCACCTTGGTGGTGATGTAGAGATCGCCCGGGGGCGCTCCATAGGTTCCGGCGTTGCCCTTGCCGGGGACGCGCAGGCGCGACCCGTCGCGGGCGCCCGGCGGGATGCGGATTTCCACGCTTTCGGTGTGGGTCACGCGGCCGTCGCCGCCGCAGGTGGGGCAGGAGTTGCGCAGTTTGCCGCTCCCGCCGCAGCGCGGGCAGGTGAGGTTGAAGCGCATGGCGCCGGCCATCTGGCTGACGTGTCCGGAGCCTTTGCACTGCGGGCAGTTGACTTCGCCGGCGCCGGAAGAACCGGTGCCGCGGCAGGTGTCGCAGATTTCATAGCGCGAGATATTGACGCGCGCCTGGGTGCCGCGGATGGCCTGCCAGAAATCGATGTTCATCACGTACTCGAGGTCGCCGCCTTTTTCGGGTTCCTCGTGGCGGGCCTGTTCGCGGCCGCCGAAGAACTGGCTGAAAATGTCGCGGAAACCGCCTCCGCCGCCGGTGGTGTGTTGTCCTGCTCCGCCGCCTCCGCTCATGAAGTCGGAGAAATCGAAGCCGCTGAAATCGAAGTGCTGGCCGGCGCCGCCGCCCTGCGAGCCCGGGGACGGTGGCGCGAAGCCGTTTTCGGAGTAGAAGCCGAACTGGTCGTACATCTGGCGCTTCTTGCCGTCGCTGAGCACGTCGTAGGCTTCCTGAACGTTCTTGAAACGCTCCTCGGCGGATTTGTCACCCGGATTGAGGTCGGGGTGGTATTTGCGGGCGAGTTTCCGGTATGCCTTGCGGATCTCCTCCGCATCGGCGGTGCGCGGAACGCCCAGCGTTTCGTAGTATTCGTGCTTGGGAGACGCTGCCATCCGGGTTCACCCTGAAAGCGGGGCGGGGCAGGGAAGACCTGCCCCGCCGCCGGTTACTTCTTGTCGTCGACGTCCACGAACTCGGCATCCACCACGTTGTCGCCGCCCTTGCCGTCGCCGGACTTGGGGCCGCCGTCCTGTGGAGGAGGCGGAGCGCCGCCGGGCTGGCTCTGCGCCGACTTGTACATGGCCTCGGCCAGTTTGTGGCTGGCCTGGGTCAGCCGGTCCACGGCCTCGTTGATCTTCTGCGCGTCGTTCTCCTGGAGCACCTTCCGGGTCTCCTCCAGAGCCGACTCGATCTCCTTGGCTTCGGCGTCGCTCACCTTGGCGCGATGCTCTTTGAGCGTCTTCTCGACGTTGTAGACCATGGCGTCGCCGCGGTTGCGGGCGTCGATGGTGTCCTTCTGGCGGCGGTCGTCGGCGGCGTGCGCCTCGGCATCCCGCGCCATCTTCTCGACCTCGTCCTTGGAGAGGCCGCTCGAACTGGTGATGGTGATCTTCTGCTCGTTGTTGGTGCCGCGATCCTTGGCGGTCACGTTGAGGATGCCGTTGGCGTCGATATCGAAGGTGACTTCGATCTGCGGCAGGCCGCGCGGCGCCGGCGGAATGTTGCCCAACTGGAAGACGCCGAGCAGGCGGTTGTCCCGCGCCATGGCGCGCTCGCCCTGGTAGACCTTGATTTCGACCGACGGCTGGTTGTCGCTGGCGGTGGAGAAGACCTCGCTCTTCCGCGTGGGGATGGTGGTGTTGCGCTCGATCAGCTTGGTGAAAACGCCGCCCAGGGTCTCGATGCCGAGCGAGAGCGGGGTGACGTCGAGCAGCAGCACATCCTTGACTTCGCCGCCGAGCACGCCGCCCTGCACCGCGGCGCCGATCGCGACCACTTCGTCGGGGTTCACGCCCTTGTGCGGTTCGCGGTTGAACAGGTCGCGGACCAGTTGCTGGATGCGCGGCATACGCGTCTGGCCGCCGACCATGACGACTTCGTCGATCTGCTGCGGGGTGACGCCGGCATCGGCCATGGCCTGTTTACAGGGACCGATGGAGCGTTGGACCACGTCCTCCACCATCTGCTCGAAGCGCGCGCGGGTCAGCTTCTGCTGCAGGTGCTTGGGGCCGCTGGCGTCCGCCGTGATGAAGGGCAGGTTGATCTCGGTTTCGAGCAGCGTGGAAAGCTCCATCTTGGCCTTCTCGGCCGCTTCCTTGAGGCGCTGCAGGGCCATCTGGTCGCGCGAGAGATCGATGCCGTTCTCCTTCTTGAACTCGGAGACGATCCAGTCGATGATGCGCTGGTCGATGTTGTCGCCGCCCAGGTGGGTATCGCCGTTGGTGGACTTGACTTCGACCACGCCCTCGCCGACTTCGAGAATGGAGATATCGAACGTGCCGCCGCCGAAGTCGTAAACCGCGATGGTCTCGTTCTTCTTCTTATCCAGCCCGTAGGCCAGCGCCGCGGCGGTGGGCTCGTTGATGATGCGCAGCACTTCCAGGCCGGCGATCCTGCCGGCGTCCTTGGTGGCCTGGCGCTGCGCGTCGTTGAAGTACGCCGGCACCGTGATGACCGCCTGCGTGACCTTCTCGCCCAGGTAGGATTCGGCCGCTTCCTTGAGCTTGGTCAGGATCATGGCGGAGATCTCCGGCGGAGAGTACTTCTTGCCGGTGATTTCGACGCGCGCGTCGCCGTTATCGCCCCGCACGACTTTGTACGGGACCATCTTCATTTCTTCGCTGACTTCCTCGGAACGGCGCCCCATGAAGCGCTTGATGGAAAAGATCGTGTTTTCCGGATTGGTGATGGCCTGGCGCTTGGCCACCTGGCCTACCAGCCGTTCGCCGCTCTTGGTGAACGCCACGACGCTCGGGGTGGTGCGGTTCCCTTCCTGGTTGGCGATGACGGTCGGCTGGCCGCCCTCCATCACGGAGACGCACGAATTGGTCGTGCCCAGGTCGATACCGATGATTTTGCCCATGTTGGTTGAAAGGCCTCCTCGACAGAACTTTCGACTGGCCGCCGGAGAGAGGCGGCTTTTTAGTCCAGAACCATTATCAAAGTTTAGCGTGAGGTTGTCAAGCAAAGGTTGAGCGGAATTCACTCAATTTGATAAGAGCTCTAGCAGGAAAAAGGGCGGGCTAGTCCGCCTCCAAACTGCGGAAACGCTCCGCGAGGATCCCGATCAGCCCTGGATGACCGTCTAGCGGCGCTGCCACTTCAACTCGCAAGCCCTTGTGTTTCTCAACGATATCGGAGACTAGCCGGGGTAAATCGCGTTCCATGTGCAGGCCCGGTGTAAGGAAGTAGGGGATCACGACGACGCGCTCAACCCCTGCTGCCGCCAGTCGATCGGCGGCGGCGACCAGGTCCGGTTGAGCGAGTTCGAGAAACGCGGCGGTGGTTTGCGAGCAGCCGGTGGCACGCACCAATTCCCGGGCTACCGCGCGAACCGCCTCGTTGGCCGGTTCGACGCGCGAGCCGTGGGCGAAAACGATGATTCCAGTGATCAAGCGCTACCGATATATGCTCTCATGTGATGGAGTTCCTCGGTCTTGCGCGCCAGTTCATAGTTCATCAGGTCGCGCATGGAGAGAAAGCCCACCACATGCGACCCGCGCATGACCGGCAGATGCCGGCAACTGTGGGTCTGCATTGCCTCCATAGCCTGTTCGATGCTTGCCTGGTCGTCGATGGTGGCAACTTCCTTTGTCATCACCTCGCCGACCGGCGTGCGGGCGGGGTCGCGTTCCTCGAGCACGATGCGTTTCATGAGGTCGCGCTCGCTGAAGACTCCGCGCAGTTGGACTCCGTCCAGGACCAGGATGGCTCCGACATGGAGATCTGCCATTTTCCGGGCCACTTGGGCCACGGTTTGCTGCTCTTCGACGCTGAAGAGCTTGCGATCATGAAGAATATCGCATACCCGGGACATGAATCACCCCTCCCGAAGGCTGGCTGGAAGAATACCATATGTAAGACCCGGGCAACAGGTATTATTTAAACCAGTGGCCGAAGGATTGAGATTCGAATGCCAGTCCGGCTGCACGGCCTGTTGCCGTCAGAAGGGCTTTGTCTATCTGACCGAGGAAGACATCGTGCGGGCCGCCACATTTCTGGGGATGGACCCGGCCGGATTTGAGCGCCGTTATGTTTACCGCACACGCAACCGGATGCGGCTGCGGGTGCCCCGCGAATCCACCTGCTATTTCCTGGGGGAGAACGGCTGTTCGATCCACCCGGCGAAGCCGACGCAGTGCCGGATCTTCCCCTTCTGGCCGGAGTTGGTAGCCAGCCGCAGGGAGTGGCTGAAGGTGGCGCGGAGTTACTGTCCGGGAATCGGGCAGGGACCGCTGATTCAGATCGAAACGGCGCGCGCGCAGGCCGAGGAGATGCGCGCGGCGTATCCGGGGTTGTACGAATGACCGCTTTGCGATGTTTGTTGAGCGCCGCGCTAGGCGTGGTGCTGTACGCGTGGAGCTATCATCCATGGCTGCCGTATGGAGTCCGCGAGCGCTCGCAGACCGGTGCCGGACTGCTGGTGATGATGGGCGGCGCACTGGCGGGCGGGTATCTGCTTGGACGGGGCCTGGGGCGGGTCCGCTACCGGGTCGCGATGGCCTTCCTGGCTACGCTGTTCGCGGCGAATGCGCTGGTGATCGTGCTGGACCTGAGGGAGGATCCCTCCAGCCACAATCTGCTGCCGTTTGAATTCATCATACTGAGTTTCGTGGGTTCCCCGGCGTTTCTGGGCGCGATGCTTGCCGGACGGGGCGGGTCCACGCCGCCTACAGAACCCTGACGCCCCGTTTGAGAAGTTCGACCACCAGGTAGGCGGGCTCGTCGGGGATCTGTCCCTGGCGCTGGAGTTCGCGGAGTCGGTTTAGAAACGCGTCGTCCGGCGTAACGTTAAGGATCTCCAGGCGGAAATTCAGTTCGTAATCCACCGCCTCGTGCCCATCTTCCGCCGTTCCCTCGACTACCTCCACCAGGATCCGGTCCGCCTGAATGACGACTTCTCTGACCCGGTTGAACTCCAGTCCCTGGCTGATGGGGCTCTTGGGAAAGAATACGGTATGTTTCGCGGGAAAAGGCGGGATGCCCTGGAAGTAGCTCCCGCCATGGGCGTCCGGTGTCGCGCCGGCGAGGTGGCGGTGGTCGAAGACCAGGAGTGTGGCCTGGCCAATCTCGGGGGCGTCGTTGACCCCGCCGGCGAGGATCTCCGGCTCGCCGTCTCCGTCGAGGTCAGCCACGGCGATGTGGGTCAGATGTCCGCGGTGCCAGTACTCCGCGACCACCTTGCCGGCAGGGTCGAGGATGGCGAGTTGAGCCGGGAAACTGTAGTTATGGACGCTGGCGACTACGATGCGATCGGCTTTTGATGCGCCGGTCCGGAAGGCGACTACCTGCAGCACGGAATACGGCGGCGAGAATTGCCGGCCGCGGTTGTCGATCACCGTCTTACCCGGATAGAACGTCCACCGCCGGGACCCATCGGCGCCGAAGCAGACCATGCAGGCGGTGGCGTGCAATCTTAACGGGACAGCGATAAACAAAGTCTCCCGGCGGCCATGTCCGCTCAGATCGGCGAAGACGCAGGGCGTGGGGGGACGGCTCATGATTTCCGGGAACGTGTAGCGCCAGAGCTCGGCGTTCGTCCGGTCGTACACGATCAGCACATGGCCCTGGACCTGGCAGGAACCGGGCACGCCGGCCCACATCCAGCGAAGTCGTCGAAATGCCAGTTCGAAGCCGCCCAGAGTCAGCGCCGACGCGCCGGCGATGACTCCGTAGCGCAGCCAGCGCCGGCGGCTCGGCAACTGGTCCGGCCGTTCCGGTCTTTCCGGCGGGCGGGACTTCAGGGCGTACCATCTGTCGATCTCGGCAGCAAAGGCGTATACGGGAGACTTGGTGCCGGGGCCGCGATGCACAGGCAGGCCCTGATCCTTCTCCATGGCCTGCGCGGTGCGAATACTTACCCGGAGGTAACCGGCGATCTGCTTCCAACCATGTAGTTCGGGCGACTCGGGCATCTGGGGACGATCAACAGCCTATCAGATCGAGCGGCAACGTCGTCCGCCGTGAGGCTGGTTTGACTTGGGCGACGGGTTCGCGCATCGTAACTGAGAGAGGAGCAACCATGAATTCCGAACTGAGCCGCCGGGTGTTTCTGGCGAGCGCTTCCACCGCCGGGTTCGCGCTTCAGTCGCCCGCCGCGGGGGCCGATAAGCCGGCGCTGCTGGGCGGCGCCAAAGTACGCACCAAGCCGTTCCCTGGATGGCCTGTCGCCGGTGCTCCCGAGGAGCGCGCTTTGATGGACGTGCTGCACAGCGGTAAGTGGTACCGCGGCAGCGGGCAAAACGTGAAGCAGTTCGAGCAGGAGTACGCGCGCGTGACCGGCGCCCGGGAGTGCCTGGCGACCTGCAACGGCACGGCCGCGCTGTTCATCTCGCTCAATGTGCTGGGCGTGGAGCCGGGAGACGAGGTGATCCTGCCGCCGTACACGTTCGTGGCGACTCTCAACGTGGTGCTGCGCCAGCACGCGCTGCCCGTGTTCGTCGATACCGATCCGGAGACCTTCCAGATCGACGCGCGCAAGGTGGAGGCGGCGGTCACGCCGAATACGCGCGCCATTATGCCGGTGCATCTTGGGGGCAACGCGTGCGACCTGGACACGCTGCTGGCGGCGGCGGGGAAGCACAATATCCCGCTGATCGAGGACGCCTGCCAGGCGCACCTCGCGGAGTGGAAGGGGCGCAAGGTGGGGACGTGGGGCAGCGCCGGTTGTTTCAGTTTTCAGGCATCGAAGAACCTCAACTCCGGCGAGGGTGGCGCGATTCTGTTCAACGATCCTGACCTGCGTGAGAAGGCCTACGCCTTCCACAACAACGGCAGCGGACTGAAATTCATCGGGGCCAACTTCACCTACAACAGTTCCGGCGCCAACCTGCGGCTCGCCGAGTTTCAGGCGGGCATCCTGCTGGCGCAGATGGAGCGCATCCAGCAGCAGGCCGTGCGGCGCACCGAGAACGCGAAGTATCTCACGTCGCTGCTGAGCGAGATCCAGGGCATCGCGCCGGAGAAGCAGTACGCGGGGTGCACGCGCAACGCCTATCACCTGTATATGCTGCGCTACAGCGCGGAGGCGTTCAGCGGCCTCAAGCGTGAGACGTTCCTCAAGGCGCTGGCGGCGGAAGGCATCCCCGCCTCGGCGGGATACAGCCCGCTCAACTCGCAAGGGTTCATCAAGGAGGTGCTGCGCTCGCGCGGCTACCGGCGGACCTTCGGAGAGCAGCGGCTCAAGGAGTGGGAGGAGCGCAATCACTGTCCGGCCAACGACCGGTTGTGCACGGAAGCGGTCTGGTTCACGCAGAACATGCTGCTGGGCGAGCGCGGCGACATGGAGCAGATCGCCGAAGCCATCCGCAAGATTCAGGCGCACGCCGGTGAGCTGGTGAAGTCGTGAACGCCGTTCCAGTCCGGCATGGCCGGCTCGTGCGCGGGCACGGACCTGATGCGGGTGGGGCCCGTGATGGTGAAGTGAAGGGTGCGGGCTTGCGCTACTCCGCCGCCTGCACCAGTCGATAGATGTGCGCGCCGTACTTCTCGACCGTGTTGAGGCCGATGCCGGGGATCGCGAGCAGTTCCGCGGCGGTGGCGGGCCGCTGCTCTGCGATGGCACGGAGCGTGGCGTCGCCGAAGATGCGGAAGGCGGGGACTCCGCGGCGCTTGGCCTCGGCGAGGCGCCACTGGCGCAGCGATTCCTCAAGGCGGCGGTCTTCGCCGGCGGCCGCGGTGACGGCGCCCACCAGCGCGGGTTGCCGCTTGGAAACGCGCGCCTTCTTCTTTCCCTTGGCTTTGCCCTTGCCCTTGGGCGCTTTGGTTTTGGCGGGCGCGAGCGCCTTGATCTCCAGTTCCAGACGCTCACCCTCTTCGATGGCTTCGCCGGCGGAAGTGAGCATGGCCTTGCGAAAGGGGATGGAACGGCCGTCCTTTTCGAATTCGGTTTCGATCACGCGGATCAGGCCGGCGCGCGCCATGGCGCCGAGCACCTCCTCGAACTCGTCACGGGTGAGGTCGCCGTGCGGGCAGACTTCGGCGTGCAGTTTGCCGGTGGACCGTCCGGCGCCGCGTAAAGCGTCGATGGCCGCCGCGGCGGCGCGCTCCTCGGCCGGGGTGAGGGAGCGGAAGCGCTGCGCGATGCAGGATTCGGGGTCGCAGAAATCGCAGATGCCGCAAGCCTTGCGGCTGTCGGCCAGGTCGCCGAAGTGGCGGACGAGTGCGGCCATGCGGCACTCGGCACCCTCGGCGTAGCGCAGGATCAGATCGAGCTGCTGTTGCTTGTGCTCCGCCTGCGCCGTATAGGATGCGCGCCAGCCGTCCTGGCCGCGGGCGACGTTTTCGGCGAAATCGATGAGCGCGCCCCCGTGGATCCAGAGTTTCTCCAGTGCGTTGTCGAATTCGTCGGCGGCCATGCGGACGTGCAGCTTGAGCGCGTCCTTCTCGATGGGCTGGGGCCCAAGGCGGTCGAAGATGCGGGCCAGCACGGAGGCGTCGGGGTAGCCGCGCTCGAAGAAAAAGTCGTGCGTGCGGCGGTCGGCGTAGGAGTGCATCAGGATGGTGCGGCTGGGCAGTCCGTCGCGGCCGGCGCGGCCGATCTCCTGGTAGTAAGCTTCAAGACTGCCGGGGAGCGCGGTGTGGACAACGGTACGCACGTCCGGCTTGTCGATTCCCATGCCGAACGCGATGGTTGCGACCATGACCTGGATGCCGCCTTCGAGGAATTCGCGCTGCACGCGCTTCCGGTGTTCGGCGTCCAGGCCGGCGTGATAGGCACCGGCCGGAAAGTAGGCCGAGAGGTCGGCTGCGAGCGATTCGGTCTGCGCGCGCGTGGGCGCGTAAACAATGGCGGGACGGCGGTCATCGTCCTGCAACAGTTCGCAGGTGAGATCGGCGCGGGCCGAGGGGGCGACTTCGACGACTTCGATCCCGAGGTTCTCGCGGCGGAATCCCTGGATGAGGCGCGCGGGATGGAGCAGCCCGAGTTGTTCGGCGATGTCGTTCTGCACCACCGGGGTCGCGGTCGCGGTGAGCGCGATCACCGGCGCGGGGCGCAGCGTGGGCAGGTGCCCGCCGAGCATGCGATAGTCTGGGCGGAAATCGTGTCCCCACTGCGAAATACAGTGCGCTTCATCGATGGCGACGAGGGTCGGTTTGCGCTTGGCCAGCATCTCCGGAAAGCCGCTGACGCGCAGTCGCTCGGGCGCGATGAACAGAAACTGGAGCGCGCCGTTCAGGTAGTCGATGCACGCCTGGCGCGAATCGGCGCGGTTGCGTCCGGAATGGATGCGCTCGACAGCGAAGCCGTGCCCCTTGAGTTTGGCGACCTGGTCCTCCATGAGCGCGATGAGCGGACTGATCACCAGCGCGGTGCCGCCGCGCGCGATGGCGGGCAACTGGTAGCAGAGCGATTTGCCGCTGCCGGTGGGCATGACCAGCAGGACGTCGCGGCCATCGACCACGGCACGGCAGACCTCTTCCTGCCCGGGGCGGAAACTGGTGAATCCGAAAGCCTGGTGGAGGAGGCCGGCCAGGGGACCGTCGTGGGGCGCGGAGGGCAGCGCGGGCGTGGGCGCAGGCGCGGCCGCGGGCCGGCTTTCGCGGCCCGGGTCGCCGGCGGGAGATCCGGCCGTGGGGGAGCGGTCCCCGTTCGCGCGGCGAGGGGCGGCGGGCACCTCTCCCACCTTGCCGACCACCTCGCGCACGTACTCCTCGATCCCCCGCATGAAAGGCTCAAGCTGCGCCGACCCGCGGTGGATGCGATTCAGGTACGCCTCCCATTGCCCGGTCATCGCGGGGCTCTTCACTTCTGGGTGTACGACCTCGATCAGCCGGATGCCCTTGTCCGTTGCCTCCAGGCTCTTGCCGTTGCGCACCACGTACTCGCGTTTGAGCAGGACCTCGATGATGGAGGCGCGCGTGGCTGGGGTGCCGAGGCCGCTCTCCTTCATGGCGTCGGAGAGTTCCTTGTCGTCGAGCGTTTTGCCGGCCGTCTCCATCGCGGTGAGCAGCGTGGCTTCGGTGAAGCGCTTGGGCGGGCGCGTCTTCTTTTTCAGCGCTTCCACGTCCACCACGTCCTGCGGCTGTCCGGGCGCGAGGCCAGGTGGCAGCATCTCATCGGCGGAGGGCTCGTCGCCGCCTGCTCTGCCCTTCTTCGCCTTTGCGGGCGGCGCGATGTCCAGCACCTTCCACCCCTGCTGCTGAACGGCGCTGCCGGAGGTGTGATAGCGGTCCACGATCTCCGCGTTGCGGATGGCGGTGATCACGGTGGTGACGCTCCAGATGTGGTCTTCGTGCCACGCGCTGAGCAGGCGGCGGCAGATGAGGTCGTAGATCTTCTTCTCTTCGGGAGGGAGCGAGGCGCGCTCGGCGGGCGTGGTCGTGGGGATGATGGCGTGGTGGTCGGTAACCTTGGCGTCATCGACGAAGCGTCGGCCGAGGGGGCGCTCGCCGGTGCCGGCCGCGAGGAGTTCGCGGTACGGCGCGGCCACGGCGTTGATCACGCGCGGCAGCGTGCGTGCCACGTCCTGCGAGAGATGGCGGCTATCGGTACGCGGATAGCTGATCAGTTTGTGCCGCTCGTAGAGGGCCTGCGCGAGGTCGAGCGTCTTCTGTGCGCTGAAACCGTAGAGACGGTTGGCGTGCCGCTGCAACTCGGTGAGGTCGTAGAACAACGGCGGCGGCATGCGCTGCGTCTGCGCCTCGACTGATTCTATGGCCGCCTCGCCCGAACGTGCGCGTGCGACGATGCGCCCGGCCTCTTCGCCGTCGGCGGGCAATCGCATGGCCTTGGCGAGCGACTCCTTGTCGGCGCCCGCCGCGGCGCGGTCGCGCACCCACGTGCCCTGATAGGTGGTGGCCTTGGGCGCGCCTTTGGGATGGAAGGTGGCGACGACCTCGATGTAGTCCTCGGGCACGAAGCGGCGGACGGCGAGTTCGCGCTCGACCACCATGGCCAGGGTCGGGGTCTGCACGCGGCCCACCGAGAGGTCCTCGCCGTAGGCCAGCGAATAGGCCCGGGAGAGGTTCATGCCGACCAGCCAATCGGCGCGGCTGCGCCCGCGCGCGGCATCGGCAAGAGGGTCGTAGTCGGCGCCGGGACGGAGCGCGTCGAAGCCCTTGCGGATGGCCTCCGGCGTGAGCGACGAGATCCACAGCCGGTTCACCGGTTTCGCGCAGTGCGCGGCTTCGTAGATGTAGCGGAAGATGAGTTCGCCTTCGCGGCCCGCGTCGGTAGCGCACACCACGCGCGATACTTTGGGCGAGTTGAGAATGCGCCGGACGGTTTCGAACTGATCCTTGGTCTTTTCGTAGACGACCAGCGGCCACTCGCGAGGCAGCATGGGCAGCAGGTCGCGGCGCCAGGACTTCCACTGCGGGTTGATTTCGTGCGGCTGCGCCAGCGCGGCCAGGTGACCGATGGCCCAGGTGACCACGTATCCGTTGCCGTGGAGGTAGCCGTCGCCCTTGGTGCCGGCGCCCAAAACACGCGCGACGTCGCGCGCCACCGAGGGCTTCTCCGCCAGCACCACGACCGTTCCCGTGTCCGCACCCGCCATGGTCAACTCCAGTTTAAACGGTCGCCGAAGATCTACCGGTCTTTTATCGTGAGGCCACAAGAGGGGCGGGGCGGTGCGGCTCGACGCAGAGACGCCGAGGACGCGCGATGGGGAGTGCGCCGGCAACGCGATTGCCGGCGCCGCCGCGGCTCCTACGCGAAGTCGATCGCCACAACCTCGATGTCGGTGACGGACGGCACCGTTAAGGTGATGGCTCCGCCGGCTTGCTGAACCTGAACGGGCTGCGCCGCGGAGAGCAATTGCACCTTCGCGGCGCGCTTGCCGGCGGGCAGCCGTACCGTGACCTTCTGCGCGGGCGCGGGGATGAGTTCGCGCAAGGGGCCTTTCATCATCATCGGATTAGTCAGGTTCACCAGGTGGACCGTCATGGATTCCTTTTGCCGCCACACGGTGACGTCGAGCACGCCCGGTCCGGTGACGGTCGCCGGCGGCGGTTCGTTCGCCGCCCACTCCACGGCGTTGCGCAGCAGCGCGAAGTGATCCGGCGAGAGCACTTCCCAGTAGGTGCGGTCGATGTCCCAGGGGAAGTAGACCACGCGTCCCTTGCCGCTCTCGCGCGCGAAGACTTCGGGGATGTCCGTCTTCGGCTGGCGCGGATACACCTCTTCCATGGGTAGGTCGGGGTAGGAGGGGATCAGGGTCAGGGGCGGATCGGGGTACGGCGCGCCGGCGCGGGTGGAGACGCGCGAAACGCCGTTGATGATGCGCTCTGCGCCCTCGAGTCCGCGCAGCAGCGGGTGGCGTTTGCCGGCTGCGCCCTCCAGCCGCAGGTAGGAGTTCTGCATGCGCGGATCGACTTCGCCGCCGTAGGATGCGCCGAAGAGCGTGGACAGGCCGAAATCGGCGCGGCGCACGCCCCATTCGTCGTAGAGCGAGGTCTCGTGGGTGGCGACTACGCTGCCGCCGCGCTGCACGTAATCGTAGAGTTGCGCGCACTGCGCATCGGAGAGCGCGGCGATGTTGGGCAGCACGAGGACCTTGTAGCGATCGATTTTCGAGCCGTCCAGCAGGCGGTCGTGGACCATCTCGAAGGGGATGCGAGCCTCGATCAGCGCCTGGTAGTAGCCCATGGTGTGGTCTTCCACCTTGCGGCGCGCGGCGGTGCCGCCGTAGTAGTGCGCGGTCTGCTGCGAGTAGACCATGGCCACGCGCGCCAGCGGCTCTTCGTTGCGCAGGTAGCGCTCGTTGCGGTAGTGCCACTGGTAGACCTTCTCCACCACGGGCAGCCAGCGCTTGTCGCGCAACGTGCCGGCGAACTTGGTGAACCACGGACGCAGCCCATTGGCGATGCCGTCCAGCACCCACATGCGGACTTCGGGCTCGCTCTGCACCGAGTCCTTCCAGCGGTAAGCCTCCTCGACGCCTACGGAAAAGATGCCGCCGATGGGTTTGCGGCCCATGGTGGCGCGGTACTCCTTGCCGTTCTTGCCGGCGGCCCACAGGGGCGCGAGGCCGCTGCGGGCTTGGCGGTCGGCGAAGAGGATGGGCGCGCGCTCGCCGATGGTCTTCATGTCGAGCTCGCTGAGCGCGCCGCCACCGGTGTTGGGGATGTAGCAGGCCGCGGGGTTGATCTTGCGGATCTCGGTGTCCCAGAGCTTCCAGAGGTCGAAGAGGCGCTGCTGCTTCCACTCGATGTAGGCGCGGCGCGCGGGGTCCTGTGGGTCGGACGTGCGCGGCAGGTTCAGGCCGGTGGCGGCAAGGAAGTTGGCGCGGCAGTTCTCGCAGTAGCACATGCCGCTGCCGCTCCAGCGATTACTGAAGATGCCGTCCACCTGGTAGCGGGAGACGATCTCTTTCGTCACTTCGGTCATGAACTCGAAGTTGTACGGGCCGAGGCAGCAGGTGAGCCACCATCCGGGCATGGATCCGTGCGGGCGCTTGCGGCCTTCGGCGTCCACGGCGATCCACTCCGGGTGGGCCTGGTACATGGCCGGATGGGCGGCGTGCGGATCGGTGCGCGCGATCACGACCATGCCGAGTTTGCGGCATCCGGCGACGAGTTCGCCGAAGCAGTCGCGGTCGCCGAGCCATTGCGAACGGTAGTGCAGCGGGATCCTGGTCGGGTAAAAGGCCACGCAGCCACCGGCGCTCAGGCAGGCGGCGTCGGAGTGCGTGCGGCGGAAGTAGTCGATCCAGAAGCCGGGGTCGTATTGGCCGGGATCGTCTTCGACGAGGGTGAGTTGCGCCCAGCGCATCGGGCGATCGAACCACTCGGGCGGATCGGCGGCGAAAGCGGGCGCGGCAAGTGCCAGCGGCGCGCTCAGGAAGGTGCGTCGGTCGAGATCGGCCATGCGCCGATTATAGTAGCCCTCTCGCGGTGAGGTGTTGGGTCATGGCGGCGCGCGCGGCGGCCAGGTACGCATCCAGACGCTCGCCCTGCATGCCGAATTCGAGCGTTCCGTAGCCTTTCGCGGGGAGACGGCAGATTTCGGAGGCGTGGCGCCGCACTTCGTCGTTATCGGCGGCGCCCATCATGGTGTCGATCAGGCGGGAGAGCCGCTGCACGGTGCGCAGGCGTGTCATGGGAAGCGGGGTCTTGGCGGTATCGGGCGCGCCGGGCACGGCCAGGGTTTCATCGATGAGGAGGCCGAGGTTGCCGGCGCCGGCGGGGTCGGTGTCGCCCATGATGGCGCGGATCTCGTCGCCCGTGTCGGCGATGAGGCGGATCGGGAAATTTGAAAGCAGGCCGCCGTCCACCACGGTGTTGCCGGTCTTTTGGCGGCCCAGGTAGGTGCCCCATCCTTCCTGCCAGATCACTTCCTGCCATACGAACGGGATGCTCATGGACATGCGCACGGCGTAGGCCACCGGCACGTTCGGCGAGGTACGGGAGTTGAGCACGAGCATCTCCATGTCGGAGGTGTCGCTGGCCACAACGGAGAGGTCGGCGCCCTTCTTGCGCGCGAAATCGGCCAGCGTGTCGTCGGGCTGGATTCCCTTCACCAGCAGCTTCTCGCGCAGCCATTCGAGGAAGGTGTGGCCGGAGAAGTAGCCGCCGCACTCGATGAAGGAAAAGAGGCGCGCGTAGATCGAGTTGCGCAGGAGCCGGTCGAGCAGGTCGTTTTCGATCTGGTTTTCGAGCAGCGAGGGGACGAAGGGCAGGTGGACCTCCCGCAGCGCGAGCATGGTGGCGCTGTTGGCGCGAACCGCTTCGGAGAAGTCGGTCGCGGCGGGAACGTCCATGAAGCTGCTGAATCGCGGCGTGCCGTCGGGTTGGCGCTCCATGACGGCGGCCATCATCTCCTGCGTGGTGTAGCCGGCGGCGAGCAGGGTCGCGGTGATCGCGCCCGCCGAAGTTCCCAGGCAGCGGCGCAGCGTGTGGCCATGTTGCAGCAGGACCTCCAGCGCGCCGACAAACGCGACGCCCTTGGCGCCGCCACCCTCGAATACTGCGTCGAACTTGGACATGCTTTCTCCTTGCAGCGATCTTACTCTAGCCGGGGGCGCGAGAGAATAGGTGTGATGCCTGAGGACACCAGGAGACGTGTCGCGCTGGTAACCGGCGCGGGAAGCGGGATCGGACGCGCGTGCGCGGTGGCGCTGGCGCGCGCCGGCTACGCGGTGGCGCTCGCCGGAAGGCGGCGCGACGCGCTGGAAGGGACCGCGGCGATGGCGCCGGACGCGCTGGTCTGCCCCGCCGACGTGGGCGATCCGGCGGCTGTGCACGCGCTGTTCGCGCGCGTACGGGAAGAGTTCGGGCGCCTGGACGTACTCTTCAACAATGCCGGACGCGGCGCGCCCGGCGTGCCGATGGAGGACCTCACCTTCGAGCAGTGGGACGCGGTGGTCCGGGTAAACCTGACGGGCGCGTTCCTCTGCGCGCAGGAGGCGATTCGCATGATGAAGGCCCAGACGCCCCGCGGCGGCCGCATCATCAATAATGGGTCGATTTCGGCGTATGTGCCGCGGCCGAATTCGGCTCCGTACACCGCGACCAAACACGCCATCACGGGGCTGACGAAATCCATCTCGCTGGACGGACGCGCGTGGGATATCGCCTGCAGCCAGATCGACATCGGGAACGCGGCCACCGATCTCACGGAGCGCATGACGGCGGGCGTGCCGCAGGCCAACGGATCGATCGCGGCGGAACCGCGCATGGACGTGCGGCACGTGGCGGAGGCGGTGGTCTATATGGCGAACCTGCCGCTGGATGTGAACGTGCAGTTCATGACCGTGATGGCGACCAGGATGCCGTTCATCGGGCGGGGTTGAGCAGCCGCTCGATCGCCCGGGTGCCGAGGTCGCGCGGATCGAGATCCGCGCGATTGGCCAGGATCACCACTGTGATCTTCTCTTTGGGCAGGCGCGCGATGAAGGTGCGGAATCCTGTGGTTGTGCCGGTGTGCCACATGCAGGCGCGGCCCTGAAAGGGATCCAGAAACCACCCGTACCCATACGCGACGGGCTTGCCTGGTGCGAGGTTGTCGCCGTCCGGCTCCAAGGGCCAGCGGGTGGCGCCGCCGCCGGCGAGCGTCGCCGGGGTGAGCGCCGGCCGCATCTCGGCTTCGCTGAGCAGAGTGTGGCGCGCGAGGGCGTCGTCCCATTTGGCGAGGTCGGTCAGGTTGGAGTAGATGCCACCGTCGCCGAGGGTCGCTGAGGTGGAGCTTTGGTCGGTCTCGACGAAGCGGCCGTCGCGGCGGGAGTGCCCGTAGGCGCGATTGGGCAAGGTGCTCTTGCCCTTGATGAAGGCGAGCGTGCCGGTCATGCCGAGCGGGGCGAAGATGCGGTCGTGGAGGAATTCGGGGAACGGTTTGCCGGAGACCTTCGCTACGGCGAGGCCGAGCACGACGTAAGCCGAATTGCTGTACGCCCAACTGGTGCCGGGCGCGAACTTGCCGTGCGGTTGGCGCTCGATCAGCGCGAGGGCTTCGCCGTCCTGGATCTGGCGGCCGGCGGTCCACGGGCCGCCGCCCATCAGGTCTTCGTAGTCGGGCAGGCCGGAGGTGTGGGTGAGCAGGTGGCGGATGGTGATGGCGCGGCCCCACGCGGGGAAATCGAGGAAGAATTCGGTGAGAGCGGTGTCGTAGCGGAGTTTGCCATCGTGAACCAGCAGCATGATGGAGGCGGCAGTGAACTGCTTGGTGAACGAGGCGAGGCGGAAGTTGGTAACCGCGTCGATGGGGGCGAGGGTGCGCAGGTCGCGTGCGCCGAATCCGCGCCGATAGACGGTGCGGCCGTCCTGGCGGATGAGCACGGCGAGTCCCGGAGTGTTCGTCGAGGCGAGCGGGGAGAAGACGTCGTCAAAGCCCGGTGCGGCGGTGGCGGCGAAGGGGAGGAGAAGAAGGATGCAGAGGGCGCGCATGGAGTCGCTCAGAAAAAGAAGTGCTTGGTGAAGTCCACCAGGGCGTGGAATCCGGTGGAGGCGAGGATGCTGCTGGACCGCTGGAAGACCTTGCCGTAAGCGTAGCCGGCGATCGTCGCGAGGATCATGTAGCGCCAGTTGGGTAGCGCTTGCGGACCGTTATCGAGGTGGGCCGCGCCGAAAATCACGCTGGCGGCGAGGAACGCGCGATTGGTTTCGCCGAAGCGCTGCATGATGAGGTTTTGGATGAGCGCGCGGAAGAGGATCTCCTCGGGCAGCGCGGTGGCGCAGAATATGATCGCGGCCGCGGCGGCCATTTTACCGGGACCGGCGGTGGCGGCATGCGGCATGGGGATGAAGCCGATCGCGATCCCTACGATCGCCAGCACGGGTGCGGTGAGGGCGAAGCCGGCCAGCGTGTTGCGCAGGTCGCCGGACGTGCGCGGCGTGCGGTACTTCATCCCGGCGATCCGGCGGAAGCCGAGGAACAGGATGAGTCCGAGCAGGATCGCGATCCCGTAGGCCACGCTGTGCAGGAAGCCCTGCGCGTGTTTGGCGATGAGGCGCGCCGCGCCGGCCGGAAACTCGAGCGGGAACCAGAGCAGCGCGATAGCCGCGAAATCGAGCGTGGCGGGCCGGTCGGGCGGACCCGCCCCAGCCAACCACACGCAGGCCACGGGGGCGGCGGTGTAACAGAAAACGATCGCGAGCAGTTCGCTCGGCGCCGGGTCCGCGGCCAGCGACGCGCTCCAGAAAAGCGCGGTCAATAGCGGAGGGGCCAGCCACAAGGCTGCAGGCCGGCGGCGGAGGACCTCCTGGAGCGCTCCCTGTACCCGGCCGGCCAGCAATGAGAAGACCATCACCAAGAGAGCCGCGAGGATGAAAGTCTGCATCTGCCCCACCACTATAATTGAAAGATGACGCCCGAGACGCTTCCCGCTACCGCTTTGCCCGCCGTCCCTCTCACCGTGGAGGGCGCCAGCACGCTGCACCAGATGATGCGCTTCCGCCGCGCGGCGTGGCGCGCCCTCGACGCCGGCGCGCAGGCCCGGATCCTGGCGGAGGCCACGGCCGCGCTCGGCGCGATGGAGAAGCCCGCGGATGGGCGCCAATCGGCGGTCTATTCTTTGTTGGGGCACAAGGGCGACCTGATGCTGCTCCACTTCCGGCGCAGCTTCGAGGAACTCAACCAGGCGCAGATCGCCGTGGCGCGGTTGGAGCTTAGCGACTACCTGGAACCCACCACCTCCTATGTTTCGATGATCGAGCTGGGACTCTACGAATCCACGTCGAAGGTCTACGGCGCGCTGTTCGAAAAGGGCATCGTGCCGCACTCCGACGAATGGAAGCAGGAGATCGAGGCCACCATGGCGCGGTCGCGCGCGGCCATGGCGCCGCGGTTGTGGCCCGAGATTCCCGCCAGTAAGTACCTGTGCTTTTACCCGATGGATCGCAAGCGCGGCGAGGTGAAGAACTGGTACCAGGAAACCATGGCGGACCGCAAGCGCATGATGGAAGAACACGGGTTGATCGGGCGGCGCTACGCGGGCGAGGTGCGGCAGATCATCACCGGGTCGATCGGGTTCGACGACTGGGAGTGGGGCGTGGACCTGTTCGCCGAGGATCCTCTTGTATTCAAGAAGCTGATCTACGAGATGCGCTTCGATGAGGTGAGCGCGGTGTACGCGCTGTTCGGGTCGTTCTTCGTCGGCCTGCGGGTGCCCGCGGCCGGGCTTGCGTCCGTGCTGTGAAGATACACGTAATCGGCGGCGGGCTGGCGGGCTCGGAAGCGGCGTGGCAGGTGACGCGGCGCGGGTTGGACTGCGTGCTTCACGAGATGCGTCCGGCGCGGCCCACCCCCGCGCACCAGACGGACCGGCTGGCGGAACTGGTCTGCAGTAATTCCCTCAAGAGCGAGAGCGAATCCACCGCGCCGTGGCTGCTCAAGGAGGAATTGCGGCGGCTGGATTCGCTGTTGCTGTGCGCGGCACAGAAGGCGCGGGTTCCGGGCGGGCACGCGCTCACGGTGGACCGCGACGTGTTTGCGAGCGAAGTCACGGAAGCGATCGCCGGGGAGCCGCGCATCGAACTGCGGCGGGAGCAAGTTGTCTCGCTCGATGACGACGGCATCTGGATCGTGGCCAGCGGTCCGCTGACCTCGGGCCCCCTGGCGGCGGAGATCGCGCGGCTGACGGGGTCGGAGCGGCTGTATTTCTATGACAGCATCAGCCCGATTGTGGACGCGGAGACGGTGGATACCTCGATCGCATTCTGGGCGTCACGCTACGGCAAGAGCACGGATAACACCGACGATTACCTGAACTGTCCGCTCGACCGCGCGCAGTATGAGCGCTTCGTGGACGAATTGCTGGCGGCGGCGAGCGCGACCGCGCACATCGAAGAGGACAGCGCCTGCTACTTCGAAGCGTGCCTGCCGATCGAGGAACTGGCGCGGCGGGGGCGAGACACACTGCGCTTCGGTCCGATGAAACCGATGGGGCTGACGGATCCGCGCACGGGACGGCGTCCGTACGCGTGCGTGCAGCTGCGGCAGGAAAACCTGCGCGCCGACAGCTTCAACCTGGTAGGCTTCCAGAATCACATGAAGTTCGGCGACCAGGCGCGCGTGCTGCGGCTGATTCCAGGGCTGGAGAAGGCGGAGTTTCTGCGCTACGGGCAGATCCACCGCAACACCTACATCAACGCGCCGGCGCTGTTGAACGCGACCCTGCAACTCAAGGCGCGGCCGCGGGTGCTGTTCGCGGGGCAGATTTCGGGTGTGGAAGGCTACGTGGAATCCATCGCCACCGGACTGATGGCGGGGATGCATGCCGCGGCCCTGGCGCGCGGCGAGGAGCCGCGTCCGCTGCCGGGGGCGACCGCGCTGGGGTCGCTGTGCCGCTACATTTCCGGAGCGGATCCCGCGGACTATCAGCCGGCGAACATCACGTTCGATTTGTTGCCCGCGCTGGATGAAGCCACGCGGCACGAACTGCGGCGCGATAAGAAGGCGCGGCACGCCGAGGTATGCCGGCGGGCACTGGCGGCGCTGGAGGAGTGGCGGGGATGAGCGCGGGAGATGCCGGGAATACAGGCCGCGAGGCCTGCGCAACGGACTCCCCGCTGGCGGCACAGATCGCGCGGTATGTGGACGAGTTGAAGCGCGCGGGCGCGTCGGAACACACGGTGGAGGCCTACGCGGGCGATCTGCGGCAGTTCCTCGGGTATCTTTCCCCGCCGGACCTGGCGCCGCCGGAGCCGCGGGCGATCGATCTGCTGATTCTGCGCGAATGGCTGGCGGGACTGTATCGCGATCAGCTCACAACGGTCAGCATCCGGCGAAAACTCGCGGCGGTGCGCGGGCTGTTCAAGTTCATGCTGCGGGAGGGCGTGATCGCGACCAACGTGGCGCGGCTGGTGCGCACCCCGAAGGCGCCGAAGAGACTGCCCGAGGTGATGAGCGCGGAGCAGGTGAACACGCTGCTTGACGATGTGGGCCGCGGCAAACTGGAGCGTCCGCACCCGGCGCGCGATCGCGCCATCTTCGAAGTGCTGTACGGCTGCGGGCTGCGCGTCAGCGAACTGGCCGGGCTGAACCTGGAGGACATCGATCGCGCCGGCGGCTGGCTGCGCGTTCGCGGCAAGGGGCGCAAGGAGCGGCAGGTGCCGCTGCCGCGTCAGGCGGCCGAAGCCCTGGAGCGCTACCTGGGCGAGCGAGCCGTGGTGCGGGAGGAGCGCGCGGTGTTCCTCAACCACCGCGGCGGACGGCTCACTTCGCGCGGCATCACCCTGATCGTTAAGCTGTACGCGACCTGCCTGGCAGGTGACCCTTCGGTGCATCCGCACAGCTTCCGCCACGCCTACGCGACGCACCTGCTGGCGGCGGGCGCCGACCTGCGCGCCATTCAGGAACTGCTGGGCCATGCGCGCCTTTCCACCACGCAGAAGTACACACAGGTCACGCTCACTGACCTGATGGCGGTGTACGACAAGGCTCACCCCAAGGCATGATCGCCGCGCTTCGAAAAGAACTGCGGCCGATGGTCCGTCTGGCGGCTCCGCTGGCGATGGCGGAGTTGGGCTGGATGGCGATGGGGTTCGTGGACGTAGTGATGGCCGGCCGCATCGGGCCGGCGGCGATGGGCGCGGGCGGCGTCGGGTCCATGCTGTTCTTCCCGATCGTCATCGCGGGCTCTGGCCTGATGAGCGGGATGGACACGCTGGTCTCGCAGTCTTTCGGCGCAAAGGACGAGCGCGAATGCCGGCGCGCCCTGGTGGCGGCGCTATGGCTTTCATTCGCGGTGACCCCGCTGGTGACCGCGCTGTTGGTGGCGACAATCCCGCTGCTGCGTGCGATCGGCACCAATCCGGAGGTGATGGGGCAACTCGATCCGTACCTGAAGGCGCTGTCCACCAGCGTACCGCCGCTGATGATGTACAGCGTCCTCCGCCGCTATTTGCAGGCGCGCGACGTGGTGCGGCCGATCACGTTCGCGGTGGTCAGCGCGAACCTGGTGAACTTCGCCGGCAACTGGCTGCTGATGTACGGCAACTGGGGGGCGCCGCGGTTGGGGTTGACCGGATCCGGCATCTCGACCGCCGTCGCGCGCGCGTATATCGGGCTGGTGCTGTTGGTTGCGCTGGTGGCGCACGAGCGGCGCGCAGGATTGCGAATGCTGTGCGAGGACCTGCGTCCGGACCCGCGCCGCATCTGGCGGCTACTGGCGCTGGGCGCGCCGGCGGCGGTTCAGATCGCGGTGGAAGGGGCCGTGTTCGGCATCGTGAGCGTGATGGCAGCCAGGCTGGACGCCGTCTCGCTGGCGGCGCACACGGTGGCGGTCAACGTGATTTCGATCACCTACATGGTGCCGCTGGGAATCAGCGCGGCGGCGGCGGTGCGGGTGGGGCAGGCCGTCGGACGGCGCGATCCGAAGGGCGCGTCGGCCGCGGGATGGACGGCGCTGGGCCTGGGATCGGGCTTCATGGGGCTGGCCGGCATCGTCTTGTTCCTGGCGCCGCACGCGGTGGCGCGGCTGTATTCGCCGGAAGCGGCGGTGATCGCGGTTGGCGCGTCGCTGTTGTGGATCGCGGCCTTCTTCGAGTTGTTCGACGGATTGCAGGTGGTGGCTACCGGCGCGCTGCGCGGACTGGGCGACACGCGCACGCCGGCGATCGCTCACTTCGCCGGTTACTGGATTTTCGGACTGCCCATCGCGTGGGCGCTGTGCTTCCGCTACGGTTGGGGTGTGCGCGGCCTCTGGATTGGGCTCACGGTGGCGCTGATCCTGATCGGTACGGCGTTGATCGTCGCCTGGCAGCGCGCATCGCGATAGACTCTTCGGGAGTCTTATGCGCGCAAAACTCCTGTGTACGCTTTGGCTGCTGGGGTCCATATGCGGGCTATCCGCCGCGGATCCCGTGTTTCCTTACGGAGCGGTCTACTTCCGCAAGTCCAACCCGCCGGAGGAGGACTGGGCGCGGGACCACCGCACGGCGGCGCGCATCGGCATGAACACGTTCCGCCACTGGTTCATGTGGTCGGCAATCGAGGTCGCGCCGGGTAAGTACGACTGGCGCGATTACGACCGCATGATGGACCTGGCCGCGCAGAACGGCATTAAGGTAGTAATCGCGGAGCTGATTACGGCCGCTCCAGAGTGGGCCTTCCGCAAGTACGCGTACGCCCGCTACCTGGCCAGCGACGGTTCGGTGGTGGATAGCGGGGTCTCGGGCAGCAGCGCAGTCGGCGGATTTCCCGGGCTGTGCCTGGACAATCCCGAGGTGCGCGCGGCGGCGGAGCGGTTCCTGGTCGCACTGGTGGAACACTACCGCAACCATCCGGCGCTGCTGGGGTACGACCTGTGGAACGAGAACACCATGAACGGCGGCAATCCGCGGCGCATGTACTGCTACTGCGAGGCGACGAAGCGCAAGCTGCGCGAGTGGCTCAAGGCGCGCTACGGTTCGCTCGATGCCGCGGGGCGGACGTGGCACCGCTACAGCTACGAATCCTGGGACGACGTCGAGCCGCCGCGCGATTTCACCGGCTACCCGGAATCGCTGGACTGGTTGGAGTTCCGCGTGGACAACGCGTTCGACCTGCTGGGCTGGCGCGCGGACCTGGTGCGGAGGCTCGACCCCAAACACCTGGTCGTGGCGCACGGCGTGGCGGGCACGCTCGAATCGCTGCCTTCGAGCGCGCACGATGAGTGGCGTTCGTCCGCGGACGTGGACGTGTGGGGCTTCACGTTCGTGGCTTCGCGCAAGGGCGACGAGCCGTGGAAGCAGTATCAGGCGGTGGACCTGGTGCGCGGCGGAGCGCGCGGCAAACCATTCTGGCACGCCGAAGCGCAGGCGGGTCCGCTGTGGATGCAGCCGCAGGTGACCGGCCGGCCGCGAGAGGACGGGCGCATCGCCGAAGCGGAAGATGTGCGGCTGTGGAACCTGGTCTCGTGCGCGGGCGGCGCGACGGGCATCCTGTATCCGCGGTGGCGTCCGCTGCTGGATGGGCCGTTGTTCGGCGCGTTCGGGCCGTTCGGCATGGATGGGTCAGTGACGCCGCGCGCGGAGATGGCGGGGAAGTTCGCGCGCTGGGCGAATGCGCACGCCGAGGTGTGGAAGTCGCGCCCGGTGCAGGGCGATATCGGCCTCGTGTTCGTGCCGGAATCGGAGATGTTCAACTACGTGCAGCAGGGCGATACGAACTACTACGCGCAATCGATCCGCGGCGCGTACCAGGCATTTTTCGATTCCAATATTCAGGCCGATTTCGTTTCGCTCGAGGACATCGGCAGGTACAAGGCGGTCTACTTGCCGTATCCCGTGATGCTGAAGCAGGAGACCGCGTCCAGGCTGCGAGCCTACGTGGAGCAGGGAGGAACGCTGATCAGCGAGGGACTGCCGGGATACTTCGGGGACCACGGTCGGGTGGGCACGCTACAGCCGAACTACGGGCTCGACGTACTGTTCGGCGCGCGCGAGAGCTACGTCGAGTTCACGCCGGATTTGCTGGATAACCTGACGCTCAAGGTGGACGGACACGCCATCGACGGGCGCTACTTCCGGCAGGAGTACGCTCTCGCGGGCGGCACGGCGGCGGGCGCGTACGCCAACGGGCACGTTGCCGCCGTGGAGCATCGCACCGGAAAGGGACGCACGTTCCTGATCGGCACCTTCCCCGGAGGAGGATACTATCTCCACCATGCGGCGGAGACGCGGGCGTTCTTCGCCGGGTTGCCGGCGAAGGCGGGAGTTGAACCGCGACTGCGGACGGATAACACGAGGGTGCAGGCGCGGTTGCACGCCGGCGCGGGCGGGACGTATCTGTGGGTGACGAATCCCACGCGCGGCATGCAGACGGTGAACGTGACGGTGGCGGCGGGACCGGCGTTCCGCGAGGCTGAGGACGTGTGGGCCGCCCGCGCGGTCGCGGTACAGGGCCGGAAACTCGCGGTGACGCTGCCGGCGCGAGACGGAGCGGTGATCCGGCTCAAGTAGTTTCTCTCCAGGGAACATTGATGAATGTTCCTGGAATCAATGATGTGCGGCTCCTGCGCCGGAGGCGCGCGGCCGCGCGGTTAGCGCTCAAAACGTCCACAACAGGCTGGTGAAGCCGGTGTTCGCGTTGAAATTCTGGTCGTACGAGAAGATGTGGAACTGCTCGTTGTAGCCGTAGAACTGGTAGCCGGCGTTCCAGCGCAACTTCGGCGTGATGCGCACGCTCAAGCGAGCGAGCGGCGATTGATACGTCAGCGGGAAGGTCTGGAC
>JAFDVU010000106.1 GCA_018268835.1 Acidobacteriota bacterium
GGGCGCCGCTTCCGCGTGCTTTCGCTCAAGGACGCCGCCCTGGATCCGCGCACGCGCCCGCTGGTGTCGCGCGCCGGCGGCGTGCTCATGGCCATCTCCGCGCTGGTGCTATTGATCGCGTGCGGCAACGTGGCCAACCTGCTGCTGGCCCGGGCCACGGGACGCAACCGCGAGATCGCCATCCGGCTGGCCATGGGCGCGGGACGCTATCGCCTGGTGCGGCAGTTGCTCGTTGAAAGCACCCTGCTCTCACTCGCCGGAGGCGCATGCGGCCTGCTGGTGGCACGCTGGGCACGGGACCTGCTGTGGGGCATGCGCCCGCCGGCGCTCCGGCACGCCGCCTTCGCGCTCGACCTGGACATGCGGGTCCTGCTGTTTACCCTGGGGATCTCGCTGCTGACCGGAATCGTATTCGGCCTGGTTCCGGCGCTGCGCGCCACCAACACGGACCTGGCGGTGGACCTCAAGGAGCGAGGCAGCGCCTCGAGCGGCATCCGGCGCGTGTGGAGCTTGCGCAGCGTGCTGGTGATCGCGCAGGTGGCGCTTTCGCTGGTGGCGCTGATCGGCGCGGGACTTTTCCTGCGCAGCCTGCAGAACGCGGCGTTCATCGATGTAGGTTTTGACGCGGCGCACCTCGGGGTGATCGTCTACAACGTCACCGACCAGGGCTACAGCGAAGCGCGCGGGCGGGATTTCCACGAACGGGTATTGGAGCGCGCCGCGGCGGTGCACGGGGTGGCCGCGGTGGCGCTTTCGAAGGACGCGCCCTTCCACGTATCCGCCATCCGGTCGGTGGTGCTGGAAGGCGAGGAAGGGCGGGCGGGACACCCTACACTGGCCAGCGTGGTCTCTCCCGGCTACTTCAGCGCCATGCGGATTCCGCTGCTGCGCGGCCGCGACTTCACGAACCTGGACGGCAAGCCGGCGCCGCGCGTGGTCATCGTGAACGAAGCGGCGGCAGCGGTGTTGTGGCCCGCGCAGGATCCCATCGGCAAGCGCCTTTCCTTCGCCGGCGAAGGCGTCCCGGTGGAGGTGGTCGGGGTGGCGCGCAACGCCAATTACCTGGATATCGCCGAGCCGCCGCGCCCGCTGGTCTACCTTTCGCTGATGCAGTATTACTTCCCGACCGCGGTGCTCTGCGTGCGCGCGGCGGGGGATCCCGGCACAACCACCGCGGCGGTGAAAGGGGAAGTCCAGGCGATGGACCCCAAGCTGGTGCTGCAGGCGGAGACGCTGGCGGTGACCATGCGCGAACGGTTATGGGTGCAGCGGCTCGCCGCCGGGCTGCTGGCGGCTTTTGGCGGGCTGGCGCTGCTGCTTTCCACCCTGGGCATTTACGGAGTGATCTCCTACTCGGTGCGCCAGCGGACGCGCGAGATCGGTATTCGCGTGGCCCTGGGCGCCAGCGCCGCCGACGTCCGCGCGCTGATTCTGCGGGAGGGCATCCGGCTGGTGGCCATCGGGGTGATTATCGGCGCGGTCCTTTCGCTGTCGGCCGCCGGATGGGTTGGCGGCCTGCTGTTTCTGCGCAACGCGCGCGATCTGGTCACCTTCACGCTGGTGCCTTCGGTGCTGGTGCTGGTGGGGACGTTCGCCTGCTGGGCTCCGGCCCTGCGCGCGGCGCGGGTGAGCCCGTCTACCGCCCTGCGCGACGAATAGCGAGGGCGTTGCCATGCCGGCGTTCGAACGCTACATCGGGATCGATTATTCGGGCGCGGAGACGGTGGAATCGAGCCTGAAGGGGCTGCGGGTGTACGACGCGCCCGGCGGGGAGGCGCCGCGCGAAGTAGCTCCGCCGCCGAGTCCGCGCAGATACTGGACGCGCCGCGAGATCGCCGAATGGCTGGCGTGCGAACTCGCGCAGGGGCCGCCGGCACTGGTCGGGATCGACCACGGATTCTCTTTCCCTCTGAGCTACTTCGTAGCCCACGAACTGCCGCTCGACTGGGCGGCGTTCCTGGCGGATTTCCGCCGCCACTGGCCGACAGACGAACCGTACACATACGTGGACTTCATACGCGAAGGCGTCCGTGGGAACGGCGCGGCGCGCACCGGCGATCCGCACTGGCGCCGGCTCACGGAGGTGCGCGCGGGCGCGAAATCGGTGTTCCACTTCGACGTTCCCGGATCGGTGGCGAAATCCACGCACGCGGGTTTGCCGTGGCTGCTTTACCTGCGCCGCCGGCTGGGCGAGCGTCTTCATTTCTGGCCGTTCGACGGCTGGGAGATTCCTGCGGGATGCTGCGCGCTGGCCGAGGCGTATCCCGCGCTGTGGAGCGAGGGCTTCCCGCGGGAAGGCCGGACGCAGGATCAGCAGGACGCCTACTCGATCGCGGCGTGGCTGCAGCGGGCGGACCGCGAGGGAGCGCTGGCACAGTACCTCGACCCGGAGCTTGCCGAGATCGAACGCCGGGTTGCCGGGATCGAGGGCTGGATCCTCGGGGTAGGGAGCTGGAATGAGTAGGGCGCGGAGTTGCAGGAGATTCGCGGCGGGACCCAAAGGCCGGCCGGAGGCCGACGGTACGGTTTCCCGCGTAGTACACTGGGCGCGAACCGCTTTTTGAGTCAAGGAGAATCCATGCCGCTTCCCTCCGGGTCCGATCCGGGCAGCAATCGCCGCCGCTTCCTGGGCGCCGCCGTGGCCACCGCCGCTTCCTACGGGCGCATTTTCGGCGCCAACGACCGCATCCGCATCGCCGGCATCGGTACCGGCGGCCGCGGCGAATACGATCTGAGCAATGCCGCCAAGGCCGAGGGCACAGAGATGGTGGGCTTCTGCGACGTGTACGAACCGCACCGCCTGCGGGCGAAATCGCGCCTCGCGCCCGCCGCTCCGGACTATGTGGATTACCGGGAAGTGCTCGACCGTAAGGATGTGGACGCCGTGGTCGTGGGCACTCCCGATCACTGGCACGTGCCGGTGGTGATCGACGCGGTGCGCGCCGGCAAGGATGTCTACTGCGAGAAGCCCGTCACGCACACGCTGGGCGAGGGCGCCCCGCTCATCGCCGCGGTGCAGGAGACGAAGCGCATCGTGCAGACCGGCACGCAGCAGCGCAGTTGGCCACACTTCATCCACGCCAAGGAGGCTATCGCCGGCGGCGCCCTGGGGCAGGTCACGTTCATCCGCACCTACTGGTATCAGAACCACATCGCCAACCAGGACGCGGTGCATGTGGACGTAAGCAAGCTCGACTGGAAGCGCTTCCTCGGCAGCGCCTCCGCTCGGCCGTTCGACGCCGATCAGTACGCGCACTGGCGCTGGTACTGGGATTTCGGCGGCGGCGCGATGACCGACCTCTTCATCCACTGGGTGGACGTGGCGCAGTGGTACATGAACGACGACCAGCCGGTGCGCGCCACCGCGAGCGGTGTCAAGGCCCTGCTGCAACAGCGGCAGACGCCGGACACCATGTCCGCGGCGCTGCAATACGGCAAG
Organism: Acidobacteriota bacterium; assembly: GCA_018268835.1. Classification (GTDB taxonomy): domain Bacteria; phylum Acidobacteriota; class Terriglobia; order Bryobacterales; family Bryobacteraceae; genus Solibacter. The sequence goes on from JAFDVU010000106.1 coordinate 3,440, forward strand.
ACCATCGTGGAGTTCGACAGTTCCCTGCTCGGCTACATCGAAGGAGGCGGACTGATGATTCGCGGAACCAAGGGCGCCATGCGGCTGCATCGCAGCGGCTTTGAGGTGTACAACGAAATTCCGCGCTATTCCGAGGGGTTCACGATGCCGCCGGTGGTGATGGAAGAAAAATCCACCCGCGACGGCAGCGTGGATCATATGCAGAACTTCCTCGATTGCGTGCGTTCACGCAAGACGCCGAACGCGCCGGTAGAGGTCGGGGTCGCGGCGGCGCGCGCCGGCCACGTGGCCAACCTGGCGATGCGCGGCAGCGGCGTGTGGACCGCGTAGCGGGCGCTACCAGGCGGTCTGTTCGGTGCGCGCGATGATTTCGTTCTGCAGCGCCGGGGTCAGATCGCAGAAGTAATCGCTGTACCCGGCCACGCGCACGATCAGGTCGCGGTGTTGCTCGGGATGGCGCTGGGCTTCGCGCAGCGTCTCCGCGGTGACCACGTTGAACTGGATGTGGTGGCCGTCCATGCGGAAGTAGGTGCGCACCAGACGCGCCAGGTGGTCGAGCCCTTCCTCGCCTTCCACCACCTGCGGTGTGAACTTCTGGTTCAGCAGCGTGCCGCCGGTGCGGGCGTGGTCCAGGCGAGCCGCGGAACGGATCACGGCGGTGGGTCCGAGGCGGTCGGCGCCCTGCGCGGGTGAGATGCCGTCGCTCAGCGGTTCCCACGCGCGGCGTCCGTCGGGAGTCGCGCCGGTGACCGAGCCGAAGTAGACGTGGCAGGTGGTGGAGAGGTAGTTCACGCGGTAGAAGCCGCCCTTGGTGTTGGGACGCCCGTTGATCAGGTCATAGAAAAGGTCGAAGACGTCGCGCAGGATGCCGTCGGCATACTCGTCGTCGTTGCCGAACTTGGGCGTCTGCAGGGAAAGCTGCAGCCGCAGTTTCTCGCTCCCCTCGAAGTCGTTCGCCAGCGCGGCGAGCAGGTCCGGCATCGCCACCGTGCCACGCTCGAAGACGTGGCGGCGCAGCGCGCTCAGGCAGTCGGTGACGCTGGCCGGAGCGGTGCCCATGATGTAGGTGGTGTTGTAGCGGGGTCCGCCGTCGTTATAGTCACGGCCCCGGGCGATGCAGTCCTCCACCACGAGCGAGAGGAACGGCGCCGGCATGAAGCGCGCGTACAAGCGCTCGATCACGTTGTTGCCGCGGATTTTCACGTCCACGAAGTGCCGCATTTGCGCGCGGAAGGCTTCGAAGAGTTCCTGGTACGAGTGGAAGTCGCGCGGGTCGCCGGTGCGCGGGCCGATTTGCTTTTGGGTGCGCGGGTCGCAGCCGTTGTTCAGGGTGATTTCCAGCACCTTGGCGGAGTTGAAGTAGCCAGTCAGGATGTAGGCTTCGCGGCCGAACGCGCCGGTCTCGACGCAGCCGGAGATGCCGCCCCGCCGCGCGTCCTCGATCGACTTACCCTGCCTGAGTAACTCCTCCACCACCATGTCCGCGTTGAAGATCGAGGGCTGTCCCCATCCCTTGCGCACGATTTCCAGGCCGCGCTTCAGGAAACGGTCCGGGTTCTTGCGGCTGAGTTGCAAGTTGCTGGAGGGCTGCAGCAGGCGCATCTCGTCGATCACGTCCAGCATCAGGTAGGTGACTTCATTGACGCCGTCGGAACCGTCGGGCTTCAGCCCGCCGGTGTTGATATTGCAGAAATCGGTGTAAGTGCCGCTCTCCGCGGCGGTGACACCGACTTTGGGCGGCGCCGGCTGGTTGTTGAACTTGATCCAGAAGCACTCCAGCAGTTCGCGCGCGGACTCCCGGTCGAGCGAGCCATCGGCCAGGCCGTTTTCATAGAACGGCGCCAGGTGTTGATCCAGCCGCCCGGGGCTGAAGGAATCCCACGTGTTCAGTTCGGTGATGACTCCGAGATGGATGAACCAGTAGGCCTGCAGTGCCTCGCGGAAGTTGCGCGGAGCCCGTGCCGGGACCCGGCGGCACACCTCCGCGATACGGCTCAATTCCGCGCTCGCCACCGCGTCGGTGGTTTCGGCGGCCATGCGGGCGGCCAGGTCGGCGTGGCGCTCGGCGAAGCGCATCACGGCTCCGGCGGCGATGTGCATGGCCTGCAACTCCTGTTGCCGGTCCCAGGCGAGGGGATCGTTGAGGAAGTCCAGGCGCGCGAGCGCTTCGTCGACCTCCGCCTGCAGGCTCAGCAGGCCGCGGCGATAGATCACCTCGCCCAGCACGGTGTGGCCGGGCGCCCGCTGCTCCATGAACTCGGTGAAGATCCCGGCGGCGTAGGCGTCCTGCCATTCCGGCGTCATGGCGGTGAAAATGCGGTCGCGCATGGAGCGGCCCTGCCAGTAGGGGATGATCTCCTCGGCCTGTATGCGGCGCGCTTCGTCGTCCACCCGGTACGTTATCTTCTCGCGCGTGTCCAGAATCGCCAGGTCCTCGAGGCTGTGGCAGCATAACTCCGGATACGTCGGGGTGGCCTTGGGTGCCGGGCCCCGTTCGCCCACGATCAACTCATCCGGCCCGATGCAGATGGACTTGCGCTCCATCACGTACTCGAACGCGCGGGCCCGCCGCACCGGTTCGGAGAGCGCCTCGGTCGAACCGCGATAAAACTCCGTAATCAGGCGGGCGCGCTCCAGCGAAAGGCGCGGCACGGCGTCCAGGCTCTGTTGGCGAAGGCGGGCGACACGTTCGGTCATCGAAAAGACTCCTAGCCTGCGATCTTCACGGGCACACCCGTGAGCGAAAGTTCGGCCGCGATGGCGGCCATGTGGTGCGCGGAGGGCGGCGCGATTCCGTGGAACGGGCACGCGCGGCCCAGCCGTCCGTACTTTTCCGTTCCCGCGCGATGATAAGGCAGCAGATCCACGCGGATGGGCCGCACGTCGCGGAAGAAGTCGCGGTAGCCGCGGATATCTTCCTCGCGGTCGTTCACCCCGGGGATGAGCGGGATGCGCACGGCGACGTTGGCGCCGGCGGCGATCAGGGCGCGCAGGTTTTCGAGGATGCCGCCGTTGGACGCACCGGTGTATTCGCGGTGGCGCGCGGCGTCCAGCAGTTTGACGTCGTAAAGCACGAGACCGGCCAGGGCGGCGGCGCGAAGCAGCGCCGTGCGCGGGGCCGCGCCGCAGGTTTCGAGGGTGGTGTGGATGCGCCGCTCGCGGCACGCGGTGAGCAGCGCTTCGAGCAGGGGCGCCTGCGCCAGCGGTTCGCCGCCGCTGAAGGTGACGCCGCCACCGGATTCGTCGAAGAACAGGCGGTCGCGCTCGATCTCGCGCAGGATTTCGCCGAGGGTCATTTCGCGTCCGGCGACGCGCCGCGCCTCCGCCGGGCAGGCCGTAACGCAATCGGTGCAGCGCCGGCACGCCTCCAGGGTCACGCCGTGCGGGCAGGCGCGCAGGCAGTCGCCGCAATGGATGCAGCGTTCCGCGTAGTAGAGGGCTTCGGGTTCGAAGGACTGGCTTTCCGGATTGTGGCACCAGCGGCAGGCCAGGGGGCACCCTTTAAAGAAGACCGTGGTGCGGATGCCGGGGCCGTCGTGCAAAGAGAAGCGCATGATGTGAAAGATCACACCGCGCGGTTCGGGTTGCACACAATCGAGTACCAGACCGTAAACTCCTCAAAATAAAGGTATCAGGCCGCAGGACACGCCGCAAGGTGACGGCCGCGCGTAGGAGTACGCAAGAATTCCTGCTGCAATTATTCGTGCACTGTATTACTCTGTGTTGGCTTCAGGTAAGTTTACTTACTGGTAGCGTGTATCGAACCACAAGATCATGAAAACACGGGTGAGGTTCTTACTATTGTTGCTGCCGGCCTGCTGGTCCATGCAGGCGCAGGTCAGCTGGGTTTCCCGCACGGTTGCGGGAACATTCCCGATCGGAGACGGCGGCCCGGCCGTTTCCGCCCTCCTGGAACAGCCGCAGGCGGTTGCCGCGGATACGGCAGGGAACCTGTATATTGCGGACGGCGGCAACGGCGTCATCCGTAAAGTCAGCACCAACGGAGTCATCACATCGCTCGCTGGTTACTCCGGGTTCATCTACGACCTGAAACTCGACACAGCCGGCAACCTGTACGTGGCCGGCGGCAACCGGGCGTACAAATTGACGCAAGCGGGCGTGGTGACCGCCGTCGCCGGCAACGGCGCCTACTCCTTCTCCGGCGATGGAGGGCCCGCGACAAGTGCCGCGTTCAACGGCATTTATGCCCTGGCGATCGATGCCAACAACAACCTGTACATCTGCGATTCCAACAACCACCGGGTCCGAAAAGTAACCCCGGATGGCATCGTCCAGACCATTGCGGGCCTGTCTGGCAAGGGATTCTCCGGCGATGGGGGACCAGCGACCAACTCCTTACTGAACTACCCCAGGCACATCGCCCTGGACTCCTCGGGGAACATCTACATCAACGACTACAACAATAACCGAGTGCGCAAGATTGCGACCGACGGGACGATCACGACCGTGGCGGGCAGTAACCTCTGCTGTAGTTCCCCCAATGGCGGACTGGCCACAAACGCCTACCTTTACACGGGCCCGGTAACCACCGACCCGGCGGGTAACATCTACATCTGGGACTACTTCTCAGGGAAGATCCGCCGGGTGACAAACGGGGTGATCGGCGATTTCGCCGGCAACGGCACCGTGGGCTTTGCCGGGGACGGCGGCAATGCTTCCAGCGCGCGCTTCAGCAACGTCACCGGCCTTGGCACCGATTCGCAGAACAATCTCTACATCGTGGATGCCGATAACGAACGCATCCGCAAGGTCACCCCCGACAACACCATCAGCACGGTAGCCGGGCGTGCCCACTTCGGGGGCGACGGCGGACCGGCAACCTCGGCCCTGCTGCACCGGCCGTACGGAGTGGCGACCGCGGCCGACGGCACGATCTATTTCACCGATACCGTCAACCATCGCGTGCGCAAAATCGGCATTGACGGAAAGATCTCGACCATCGCCGGTACGGGCGATCCCGGCTTCGCCGGCGATAACGGTCCGGCCACCGCGGCTCTGCTCTCCTACCCGGACTCGATCGCGATCGATGCCGCCGCCAATGTCTATGTTGTGGACCAGAGCCAACTCCGGGTACGTAAGATCGCGGCCTCCGGCACCATCACTACGATCGCGGGAAGCGGACGGCTGGCATACTCGAACGATTCCCAAGGCGCGCTCGGGTCCGGCTTCCTCTACATCGGCGGAATCGCAGTGGATGCCACCGGCAGCCTCTACCTTTCCGAATCTCTTAATAACAAGGTTAAGAAGATCGTGCTGGCCACCGGGGTAATGGCCACCTACGCCGGACTCGGCGGCGCGGTGGGCGACTTTTCCGGCGATGGCGGTTCGGCTACCGCGGCGAAACTCAATGTCCCTGGCGCATTGGCCGTTGACAGCGGCATCCTCTTCATTGCGGACACTCTGAACTACCGAATCCGCAAAGTGGATCCCGCTACCGGCGCCATCACTACGGTGGCCGGAACCGGTGCCTGCTGCACGCTGGGAGACGACGGCAGAGCGACGCAGGCGCGCGTGAACCCCTATGGCCTGGCTCCGGACGGAAACGGCGGCCTGTGGCTCACCGACGCGTACGGCGTCCGCTTCATCGCGGCCGACGGCACCATCCGGCGCGTAGCCGGCGGCACCACGGCAGGTTACGCCGGGGACGATAGCCCGGCAGGCGGCAATACCGAGTACGCCTCGACGAACGGAATCGCGGTGACGCGCACCGGCGACGTCCTCATCGCCGATACCGATAACAGCCGCATCCGCAAGCTGCAGCCGAACGATCCCGCCCGCATGGACATCGTCTCGGGGAACAACCAGACGGGCACCACCGGCACCGCGCTGCAGTCGTTCATCGTGAAGGTCACCGGTAAGGCCACGGTACCGGCGATGGGCGTCCCGGTGACGTTCGCGGTAACTGCCGGCGGCGCGACCCTCTCCGCCGCCAGCACTCCGACGGACATCAACGGTCAGGCCGGAGTTCTGGCCACCCCGACCAAAGCAGGCACCCTCACAGTGACGGCCACGAGCGGCACCTACTCAGCCACCTTCACCGCCAGCATTAAGGACCCGGTCGTGACGCCGCCCGCCGACGTGCCCGTCATCTCGGCCGGAGGGATCGGGCAGAACGGCTTCAGCGTGCCGCCGGTGCAGAGCATTTCCGCCGGCGCCATCACCACCATCTACGGCTCGAAATTCCTCGCCGACGGCGCCCCGGTTGCCGTCAACCAGGTGTCCGGCGGGAAGCTCTCCACCAACTTCTCCGGCGTCTGCGTGACGGTGGGCGGCGTGCAAGCGCCCATCTTCGCGGTCGCCGCGACGCAGGTCACCATCGAGGTGCCGGAAGTCACGGCAGGCAGCGTTCCCGTCCAGGTGCTGCGCAATTGCGGCACGGCTACGGAGCAGAAGAGCAACGTGCTCACCGCGACGGCGCAATCCGCCACGCCCGAGTTCCTTTACCTGCAGGCCAACGCCGACGGAAAAAATCCGGTAGCGGCCGTGGGTGTCGCTGGTGAATTCATCGGCGCTCCCGGCTCGATTCCCGGAGTGACCCTGCGTCCGGCACTGGCCGGCGACGTCCTGGTGGTCTACGCGCTCGGTTTCGGCGCGACCTCACCGGCGCAGACCACCGGCATCCCCGCCGCCGGCATCGCACAGACGGCGCAACCGGTCACCGTTTCCATCGGAGGAGTGACCCTCGCGGATAGCGACGTCCTCTATGCCGGTGCCAGCCCATACTTCATCGGCCTCTACCAGCTCAATCTGCGGGTTCCCGCGGGGGTACCTTCGGGCAACCAGCCGATGATCGTCAAGGTCGGCGCCAACCAGAGCCCCAGCGGCGGCTATCTGGCGATTCAGTAAATCCGGTCCGCGGACGCCCCCATGCGGCGCTACAATGCGCCTTCATGGCACGTCCCGAGAGTTACCCTACGCGCGCCGGGCTGTTCGGCATCGGACTGGACGCCTACTGGCCGCAGTTTCCCGGCCTCGAGGAGCGGTTGCGCGGCTACCTGGCGCAGGTGGCCGCGCGCCTCTCCGCCATGCAGGTGGAAGTGGTGGACCTGGGACTGGTGGATTCGCCGCAGAAAGCCGTCGAGGCCGGCCATCGCGCGCGGCAGGGCGATATCGACATCCTCTTCCTCTACGTCACCACCTACGCGCTCTCGGCGACGGTGCTGCCGGTGGTGCGGCGCGCGCGCGTGCCGGTGATCGTGCTGAACCTCTCCCCCGCCCCGGCCATCGATTACGCCGCCTTCAACCGTATGGGCGACCGCGCGCGCATGACCGGCGAATGGCTGGCGTATTGCCAGGCGTGCCCCGTCCCGGAACTGGCCAACGTGTTCCAGCGGTGCGGCATCCCCTTCCGCCAGGTCACCGGCATGCTGGACGGCGATGCCGCCGCCTGGGAGGAGATCGCCGCGTGGACCGCCGCGGCGCGCGTCGCCAATGTGATGGAACATAACCGCCTGGGCGTGATGGGCCACTATTACGGCGGCATGCTCGATATCTACACCGACCTGACGCGGCAGTGCGCCGTTTTCGGCGGCCACATGGAGATGATCGAGGTGGACGAACTCGCCGCGCTGCGCGCCGCCGTGGATGACGCCGCGATCGCCGCGCGCGTGTCCCGCTTCTACGAAGTCTTCGACATTGGCGCCGAGTGTCCGGCGGCGGAACTGGAGCGCGCGGCGCGCACTTCGGTCGCGCTGGACCTGCTGGCGGAAGCGCACGCGCTCGGGTCGCTGGCGTACTTCCACGGCGGCGCCGGCAGCCCGGCCAACGAGGACGCGATCGGTTCCATCATACTGGGCAACAGCCTGCTCACCGCGCGCGGCATCCCGGTGGCCGGCGAAATGGAGATCAAGAACGCGCAGGCGATGAAGATCATGGACGCGTTCGGCGCGGGCGGCTCGTTCACCGAATTCTACGGGATGGACTACGGCGACGATATCGTACTGATGGGGCACGACGGTCCCGGCCACATCGCCATCGCCGAGGGACGCGCGCGGGTGCGCCCGCTGGGGGTGTATCACGGCAAGATTGGGCGCGGGCTCTCGGTCGAGATGAGCGTGCGCCACGGTCCCGTGACGCTGCTATCGGTGGTGGAAACCGCGGGCGGAGGCCTGAAGTTGCTGGTGGCCGAGGGCGAGAGCGTGGCGGGCCCGATTCTGGAGATCGGCAACACCAACAGCCGCTACCGCTTCCCGATCGGGGCGCGACGCTTCGTCGGCGAATGGAGCGGGCATGGACCGGCCCATCACTGCGCCGCCGGGACCGGGCATATTGCGGACCGCATCGCGAAGCTGGCGGACCTGCTGGGCATCGGGTGCGCGCGGGTGTGTTGACGTCCACTGCGCAGCCGCGGCCGTGTTCCACCGCACAGTGCCGCCCGTCTCCGCGATGAGAAAATCGGGGTGTGTCGTGCCTCGTCGTGCTGGTGCTACTTGCCTTCCCGCGGCTTGTACTGGTGGGCATTTTCCTCTTCTCCGATTACCTCTACCGCGCCTACCACGGGCTGCTGCTTCCGCTTCTCGGCTTCTTCTTCCTGCCCCTGACCACGATCGTCTACGCGTGGCTGCTCAACAGCCACATGCCGATCGCGGGCGCCAACCTGTTCTACGTCATCCTGGCGATGGCCATCGACCTGGGCGGACTCAGCGGCGGAGAGGCCCACCGCCGGCGCATGTAATCGCATACCATAACTGGTTGATGAGCTATATCCGCTGGACCACGTTCGCGCTCGCCGGCGCGCTCGCTCTCGCCTGCTTCGCGCAGGCTCCCGCCAAGAAGGGGAAATCTTCCGTGACGAAGAAAGAATTCGGTAAGACGCCCGACGGTCACGCCGTCGAACTCTACACCCTGACCAACGCCAACGGCATGCAAGCCGAGATCGCCACCTACGGCGGCGCCGTAGTCAAGCTGACCGCGCCCGACCGGGCGGGCAAGTTTGGCGACGTCGTGCTCGGCATGGACGACCTGGCCGGGTACGAGAAGCAGACCGCCTTCTTCGGCGCCCTGATCGGCCGCTACGGCAATCGTATCGGGAAAGCGCAGTTCGCCCTCGACGGCAAGACGTACAAGCTTCCCGCCAACGACAACGGCAACACCCTGCACGGCGGACCGCGGGGCTTCGATAAGAAGGTGTGGACCGCCAAACCCGGTCCCGGCGCCGAACTCGGCCTCACCTACGTCAGCAAGGACGGCGAAGAAGGCTTCCCCGGCACTCTGACGGCGCACGTGCTGTATACGCTCACCGATAAGAACGAGTTCAGGATCGATTACACCGCCACCACCGACAAGGACACCGTGGTCAACCTCACCAACCACACGTATTTCAACCTTGCCGGTCCCGGCGAAGGGACCGTTCTCAAGCACGAGGTGGCGATCAACGCCAGCCGCTTCACTCCGGTGGATTCAACCCTGATCCCCACCGGCGAACTCCGCCCGGTGAAGGGGACGCCCTTCGATTTCCATAATCCCACCGCCATCGGCGCCCGCATCGACCAGAATGACGAACAGCTCAAGTTCGGCAAGGGCTACGACCACAACTGGGTGCTCGACAAAGGCGCGGGCGGCCTCACAGGCGCGGCCACGGTCTACGAACCGGCCACGGGCCGCGTCATGGAAGTCTGGACGACGGAGCCCGGACTGCAGTTCTACACCGGCAACTTCCTCGACGGGACGCTGAAGGGCAAGGGCAAGACCTTCGCGCACCGCGGCGCGTTCTGCATGGAGACGCAGCACTTCCCCGATTCGCCGAACAAGCCCAGCTTCCCCTCCACCGAGTTGAAGCCCGGCCAGACTTACAAGACGACGACGATCTACCGCTTCTCCGCGCGATAGAGCAACGCCATCCGCCGGCGCGGCTATACTGATAGCAGATGCAGATCACGGTCACAGTGCCGGATGAATTCGCTCGTGAGGCCGCCGCGCGCGGTCTCACGGTGGAGGATTACGCTCAACAGGTTCTTTCGCTGAGAGGCAATCCGCTCGAACCGGTTCGATCGCCGAGTAGCTCATCCGACGACGTCCGCACCTTCGGGCAGCGGTTCGGTCTACGGTTGGGACCTGGTCTATCGCTGAGGGATCTGATCAACGAAGGCCGCAGATTCTAGTCCATGCTGCCCTTTGTGCTGGATACCTCCCTGACTTTGTCATGGTGTTTTGCGGACGAGGCAACCGGACTGGGTCTGTTCGCTTACTCTGTTCTCCGCCGTCGATTGACCTTTGCTGTCGCTCCGGACCTGTGGCCCTTCGAACTTGCTAACGGACTGGCGATCGCGGAGCGCCGGGGGCGCATCGACGCTTCGCAGATCGCAGCCTTTCTCGAGGATCTGCGGGAACTGCCGATCCATGTAGAACGTAGAGAAGCGATCTGGATTTGCAGTGAACTGACCGTTCTGAGCCGCCGCTCCCAATTGAGTGCCTATGACGCGGCGTATCTCAGCCTCGCCCAGCGTGAGAGGGCGCCGCTGGCCACCCTGGACGAGGAGTTGCGTAGAGCCGCCACCGCCGCCGGAATCCCACTGCTTCAAGCCCCGTAACTTCTCGATTCGCCGAATAGGCCCGGTTCCCCGTGGTGAAGCCATGGGTGATCGTGACGTGACGCGGGATTCCGGTGAAGCCGGGAGAGCCGCGGGGGTGAACCTGCGCGGACGCGGGTTCGACGCGGCCCGTGCCCACCGCGCAGGCTGTGTTCGCGGAGCTCTCCCAATCGATTTGCGGCGACTGAGGCAACTAACTCCACGGGTTATCATGGTAGACACGTGTCAGGCGTCTATATTTCGTACCCTTTTTGTGCCCAGAAGTGTACCTACTGCAACTTCGCCTCCGGAGTGTTTCCGCGCGAACGGCAGCAGGGGTACATCGACGCGCTGACCCGTGAAATCCGCGACCACGCCTGGCAGTGGACGCCGGAGACCGTATACCTGGGCGGGGGCACGCCATCGAACCTCGAACCGGCCGATCTGGCGCGCCTGCTCGACCTGGTCCCCGGGCGCCCCTGGAAGGAGGCCACCATCGAAGCCGCTCCCGGCGGCATCACGGCGGCGCTCGCCCGCGCCTGGATCGCGGCCGGCATCGATCGCGTCAGCCTCGGTGTGCAGTCTTTCGTCGAAACCGAAATCCGCCGCACGGGGCGCAAGCATACCGCCGCAATCGTGGAGCGTGAAATCGAAATCCTGCGCGATGCGGGCACGCGCGCGATCAATATCGACCTGATTGCCGGGCTGTCCGCGCAGACGGCCGCGTCATGGAGCGAGTCGCTGGACTGGATCGAGCGGGTCGCGCCGGAACATGTGTCGGTGTACATGCTGGAAGTGGACGCCGACAGCCGCCTGGGCGCGGAAATGCTGCTCGGCGGCGCGCGCTACGGCGCGGGGGACGCGCCCGGCGAGGACGCTACCGCCGGCTTCTACGAAACCGCCGTGGAACGGCTTGCCGCGCTCGGCATCGCGCGCTACGAGATTTCCAACTTCGCGCGCCCCGGCTTCGAGTCGCTGCACAATCTGAAGTACTGGAAGCTCGAACCCTACATCGGATTCGGCGCCGACGCGCACTCCTTCGACGGCCGTCTGCGCACGCGGAATCCCGAATCCGTGGACGATTACCTTGCCGGCGCCGCCACCGATCCCGAGCCGGCGGGCGAGGACGAGCGCCTCTTTGTGGGTTTGCGACTCTCCGCCGGCGTCCGGCCCACGATGGCCGAATGGCGGCGCTTCGACGCGCCCATCCGCCGCTTCATCGAGGCCGGACTGCTCCAAGCCGGCGGCGGCGTTCTCCGCCTCACGTCGCGGGGAGTGATGCTCAGCAACGAAGTCTTTCAGGAGTTTCTGTCTCAATGATTGATCTGCGCAGCGATACCGTCACCCGCCCCACGCCCGCGATGCGGAAGGCCATGTTCGAAGCCGAGGTAGGCGACGACGTCTATCGCGAAGACCCCACCATCAACCGCCTGGAAGAGCGCGCCGCCGCGATCGCCGGCAAGGAAGCCGCCCTCTTCGTCCCCACCGGCACCATGGGGAACACCATCGGGATCAAGGTTCTCACCGAGCACGGCCAGGAGGTGGTATGCGACTCGCGCGCGCACATCCTCGATTACGAACTGGCCATGGCGGCCTGGTTCAGCGGCTGCCTGATCCGCGCCATCCCCTCCGCCGAGGGCATCCTCACCTGGGATGAAGTGCGCCGCTCCATTAAACCGCTGAATCCCAACTACGCGCCCACCGGCGCCATCGCGGTGGAGCAGACCCACAACATGGCAGGCGGGACCGTGTACCCGATGCGCACACTGTGCGAGATTTGCGACGGCGCGCACGAGCGGGGAATCCGCGTCCACATGGACGGGGCGCGCGTTTTCAACGCCAGCGTGGCGTTGGGTATTCCCGTGCATGAGATAGCGGCTCCCGCCGACACGATCATGTTCTGTCTTTCCAAAGGTCTCGGTGCGCCAGCCGGCTCCATCCTCGCCGGACCGGCGGATCTCATCGCCAGGGGTCGCCTGTATCGCAAGCGCCTGGGCGGGGGGATGCGGCAGGCCGGCATCCTGGCCGCGGCGGGCCTGGTCGCGCTGGAAGAATCGCCGGCGAAACTGGCCACGGACCACGCGAACGCGCGCTTCCTCGCCGAAGGGCTGGCACGCATCCCCGGCGTCCAGGTCGATTCCACCAAGGTCGCGACCAACATCGTGATCTTCGATGTCTCCAGCACCGGTATCGCGCCGTCGGAGATCAGCGCCCGCCTCAAGCAGCGCGGCGTGCTTCTCAATGCCATCAACGACCGCTGCCTTCGCGCTGTGACACACTACGATGTGGACCGCGCTCATTGCGCGCTGGCGCTCGATGCCCTCAGCGAAAGCGTGGCGGCAAGCGTCGGCGGCGCCAAAACGTCATAATGGACTTATCACTCGCATGTTGAGACTCTCAATCCTGCTCCTGGCAGGCACCGCTGCCTTTGCGCAACAGTACACGATATCGACCGTCGCCGGCGGCGCGCCGCCCGCCACCCCGGCTCCCGCCGCGAGTACGTCCATCGGCGTGCCGCACCGGGTCATGGTGGCCGGCAGCTACACCTATTTCAGCGCCGGCAACAGCGTTTTCCGCATGGACTCCAGCGGGAATATAGTCCTGATCGCGGGCAACTCGCGCGCGGGATTCTCCGGCGACGGCGGCCCCGCCGTTAACGCCAAGCTGAATTCGCCGCAAGGCATGGCGCTTGACAGCGCCGGCAATCTCTATATCGCCGATTCGCTGAACAACCGGGTGCGCAAGGTCGATCCCAACGGCATCATTACGACGTTCGCCGGCAACGGCGGCGTCTCGCAGCCCGGCTTCTGGGGTGACGGCGGCCCGGCCACCGACGCGCAGATCCACGCCCCAGTCGCCGTCGCGCTGGATAAGAACGGCCAGGTTTACATCGTCGCCGCCGCCGACAACACCGTGCGGGTGGTCGATAACAACGGCAACATCAGCATCTTCGCCGGCGCGGGTTACAAGGGCTTCTATGGCGATGCCGGGCCCGCCAACATCGCAGGCATCACCGGACCGCAGGACATGACCTTCCTCTCCGATGGCTCGGCGCTCATCGCCGACACGGGCAGCGGCGCCATCCGCAAGGTCACCACCGACGGAAACATCTCCACGGTATCCGGCAACGGCTCGGTCGGGCTTTCCGGCGACGGCGTGGCCACCAGCCTGGCCATGCTTTCGCCCTTCGGCGTGGTAGCCGATTCCTCGGGCAACATCTACATCGCCGAGTTCGGCACCAACCGCATTCGCAAGGTGGATAGCAGCGGCAACATCACGACCGCCATCGGCAACGGCACCCTCGGTTTCGCCGGCGACAATGGCCCGGCGAACAAGGTGGAAATGAACGGGCCCACCGGTGTAGCCCTGGACGGCTCCGGCAACCTCTACTTCGTCGATTCGCTGAACTACCGCATCCGCAAACTCGCCGGCGGCAACGTCAACACCGTGGCCGGCAACGGCCTGGTGAGCCGGTCGGGCGACGGCGGCGCCGCCACAAGCGCCCAGTTGAACACTCCGCTGGGCGTGGCCATCGACGGCAGCGGCAACCTCTACATCGCGGATACGCTCAACAACCTGGTTCGCAAAGTGGACGCGAAGGGCGTGATCACCACCTTCGCCGGCACGGGTACGGCGGGCAGCAGCGGCGACAACGGTCCCGCCGGCAGCGCGCAGCTCAACGCTCCGCAGGGACTGGCCGTCGATGCCTCGGGCAATCTCTACATCGCCGATACGCAGAACAACCGCATCCGCAAAGTCTCCGGCGGCACCATCACGACCGTCGCCGGCGGCAACAACGAACTCAGCCTGCCGTTCGGCATCGCGGTTGACGCCTCCGGAAACCTCTACGTGGCCGAGTTCGGCCGCAACCGCGTGAGCAAGGTTTCGACTTCCGGCGCGGTCAGCACCGTGGCCGGAAGCGGCGTGTCCGGGTTCGGCGGCGATGGCGGGCCGGCCGCTTCGGCCATGCTCAGCACGCCGCAGGGTGTCGCCGTGGACCGCGCGGGCAACATCTACATCGCCGACACCGGCAACAACCGCGTGCGCGTAGTTTCCGGCGGGATCATCGCTACCTACGCGGGCAACGGCGCCGGCGGTTACGATAAGGACGGCGTTGCCGCCACCGCGACGCCGGTCGGCAACCCCGTGGCGCTCGCCGTCGATGCCGCCGGCAGCCTGTACATCGCCGACGGCAGCGCGCGCGTGCGCAAGGTCCTGGCCAACGGGATCATCACCACCATCGGCGGCAATGGCGTTCGCGGTTATGCGGGCGACGGCGGCGCCGCCATCAACGGCTCGCTCAGTTCGCCTTCGGCCCTGGCGGTCGCCTCCAACGGCGACGTCTACGTCGCCGACACGAATAACAACGCGGTTCGCCTGCTCCAGCCCGCGGCGTCGGGCATTTCGTTGAACGCCATCACCAGCGGCGCCAGCAACCTGGCCGGCGCCATCGCTCCCGGCGAAGTAGTGGTCCTATGGGGATCCGGACTCGGTCCGGGCAGCCTGGCTCAATACCAGTTGGGCACCAACGGCCTGGTGCCTACCAACGTCGCCGGGACCACCGTCTACTTCGGATCGCTGGCCGCGCCGGTGCTCTACACCTCGGCCAACCAGGTTGCCGCGATCGTGCCTTTCGGCGTCAGCGGCGGACAGGTGCCGGTGATCGTGGCTTACAACGGGCAGTTCTCCGGGCCGCTTACCGCGAGCATCGCAACGGCCGTGCCCGCCATCTTCACCTTGAACGGCTCGGGCAGCGGACAGGCCGCCGCCATCAATCAGGACGGCAGCGTGAACGGCGCGTCCTCACCGGCCAAGACCGGCAGCTACATTTCGCTGTGGATCACCGGCGCGGGACAGACCAATCCTCCCGGCGCCGACGGTCAACCGGGCACCGGCCCCTCCGGCGGAGCCGTACTCCCGGTGGCCGCGACCATCGGCGGCAAGAGCGCGACCGTGCAGTACCAGGGCGGCGCGCAGGGACTCGTCGCGGGCGTGCTCCAGGTCAACCTGCAGGTGCCAGCCGGCGTGGCTGCGGGCGCGGCGGTGCCGGTCACCATTCAGGTCGGAAGCAACAGTACGCAACCGAACGTCACCATCGCAGTCTCCAACTAAATCGACTATGCGCTATCGCAAACTGGGCAGAACCGGGATCGAAGTCAGCGACATCGGCTACGGAGCCTGGGGTATCGGCGGCAAGCAGTGGCTGGGCGGGCAGGACGACGAATCGCTCTCCGCCCTGCGGCTGGCGATCGATCTGGGCGTCAACCTGATCGATACCGCGCTGGCATACGGCGACGGCCACAGCGAACAACTCGTCGGACAAGTGGTTCGCGAGGCCGGCCGCAAAGTCTACGTGGCCACCAAGGTGCCCCCCAAAAATCGCGTTTGGCCCGCCGCTGCCACGACGCCGATCGCCGAGGTTTTCCCCTACGACTACATCCTGGCGTGCGCCGAAGAAAGCCTGCGCAACCTCCGGCTGGACACGATCGACCTGCTGCAACTCCACGTTTGGAACGATGCCTGGGTCGACAGCGACGAGTGGAAGCGCGCGCTCGAAGACCTGAAGCGCTCCGGCAAGGTACGGTTCGTGGGCGTCTCCGCCACGGAACACGACCCGGCCTCCGCGCTGGCGGTTATGCGCACCGGCCTGATCGACGCAGTGCAGGTGATCTACAACGTCTTCGACCAGGCGCCGGAGACGGCCATGTTCCCGCTCGCCCTGGAAATGAACATCGGCATCCTGGCGCGCGTGCCGCTCGACGAAGGCTCGCTCAGCGGGCACTTCAGCGAGAGCAGTACGTTCCCGCCGGGCGACTTCCGCGAGTGGTACTTCCGCGGCGACCGCAAAAAACAGGTCGTGGAGCACCTCGATGCCCTGCGCCGCGATCTTGGCGATGCCGCCAGTATCCCCGATACCGCCCTGCGCTTCTGCCTTGCGCACCCTGCGGTGTCCAGCGTGATCCCCGGCATGCGCAGCCGCCGCCACGTGGAGTCCAACGCCGCGTTGAGCGACCGCGGTCCGCTGCCCGCGGAAACGCTCGCCTTGCTCAAGCGCCACGCCTGGGACCGCAATTACTATTGCTAAGACGCGCTAAAGCAACAACACTTACGTCTGCCATCATTGATGAGAGGCTGTGCCTTCCCTGCTTCAGCGGGCACACCAGGCGTTCTGTCGCGGCCCAGACCCGAATCCCCGGGCGCCCCGTCGGGCCGGCAGGGCGAAAGGATTATGGCCGCCGCGCCGGCGATCGTGTTCATGACTGCGTACTGGCGGTCTGGCAGGCGTCCAGGGCCTGACTTAAGGTCTGGCTCTCGCTGGTGCTGCCGCTCGAGGCGGTGTGGCCGTGGCCGTGGTGGCGATGCCCGTCGCCGCCGGCCGCCTCAACGTCAGCTTTCTGCCGTGTCGCGGCGGATACGTGCCGCCGGCGCCGTCACACCACGCGCTGGCCGCAGATCGGGCAGTACATCCCTAATGCCGGAATCTGCTGGCCGCAATGCGGACATTGCCGGCTGCCCAAACTGGCGCCGCTTCCCCGGAAACGCCGCAGCAACAGGAACACCGAGGCCAGTACGACCAGCAGGACGATCAGCCGCATGGTTTCAGAATATCCTCTTCCCGCGCGGCGGAACGCGAATTCACCGCGAGTTTGGCGTCTAGAAGGAAAGCCGGCTTCCGAGTTGGAACGAACGCGGACCACCGGTGCCGAAGATGCTGCTGAAGCGGGCGGTCGGTTGCCCGAACCCGGGCGCCAGCAGATTGTTCTCGTAGCCGCTCAGGTTCGCTGTGTTGAAGAGGTTGAACGCCTCGCCGAACACCTGCCACTCCAGCCGTTCTTTGTAGCGGAAAAACTTGGTCACGCGGATATCCTGCGAGTTGAACACGCGGCCGAGCTCGTAATTCGAGGGCAGCGTGATGCGCGGAAAGGTCTGCACCGGATTCGGCCCCGGCTTGCCCGCGTAGGTCTGGTTGTACTGATTCACCAGCTGCGCCATGTCGCTCTTCCCCAGCCCGAAATTGAACTGGTTGGTGCCGCCGCCCGGCAGTAGGAACTGGTCGACTCCGGTGCCGTAGAAATCCGTACCGGTAATCACCGGCTGGAACGGCTGCCGGCTGGTGAAGGTCGAAATCAACGAGAGCTGCACGCCCCGCGGCAGTTCGAAGATTGCCGAGACGTTCAGGATGTGGCGCGGCGACGACGGTCCCACATTCTGCAGCCAGTTGTTCAGGTTCATGATCGGGGTGTAGAGCTGCTGGATCCCGTACACGTTCGTATCGCTCTGCAGCGCGTAGGAGAGGCTCGCCTGGTGGTGGTGGCTGAAGCGCTTGTCCACCCGTACGAGCAGCCCCTTGTAGGTGCCGCGCCCGCCGCTGATGGTCGCGTTGACGGGGCCGTTGGAGCACTCGACGAACGGCGTGGTCGCATTGGCGGCGTTGCACGCGGGAATCAGCGGACCGCCGACGGCGTTGAAATGGTTCAGGTCGATCCCGCGCAGCATCTCGTGGATGAAGTGACGGAACGCGAAATCCGCCGTGATTGCAAGGTCCGAGGTCAACTGGCGCTCCACCCCGATGCTCAGGTGCTGCGCCGCCGGCGGAACGAAATCGTTCACGAACAGGTCGGTGCCGGTCTTGAAGACGTCGATGTTGCGCACCGTAAGGTCGGTGTTGTTCGGGTTCACGTGGAGTTGCTGGATCGCCGAACTGCGCACCAGCGGAAAGATCAGGTTCAGCAGGTTGCCGCTGAACGCGGTCGGGACGCGGATGTCGAGCGGAGCGCCGTACGGCAGCCCGGGCAACGGAATCGGATTGGGCACGATGCTGCCCGGCAGCGGCAGAAAGCCGGTGCCCAGCGGGCCCAGGTAGGCGCGCTCCACCAGGCGGCTCTCGATGTTCAGGGTGTCGTAGAAGATGCCGCCGCCGCCGCGCACCACCGTGCGCTCGTCCGCCGTGCTCCAGGCGAAACCGAGCGCCGGGGTGAAGCGCAGGTAGCTGTGTTTCTCGTTGCTCAACCCGCCGGGACCGAACACCGGTTCCAGAAACTTCGGCTTGGTCAGGTCGTGATTCAGCGCGTTGCTTTCAAACGACCACGCCAGGCCGTAGTTCAGGGTGAAGTGGGAATGCAGCTTCCAGCTATCCTGCCAGTAGAAGTGCAGCAAGTTGTCGTGGTCGGCCTGCCCGCGCTGAAACGCCGGCGGCTGGTTGACGTCGCCCACGCCGAAGACGAAGGTCTGTAGCGGCAGGCTCATCACGTCGCCCACGGTCTGAAACGAGGTTGGAAGCATCGGGGCGAGCGCGGGATTGAGCTGCCGTACTTCCGCGGGCGAGAACAGCGTGATGTCCGCGGGCACGTCCAGCGAGTACGTGCCGGTGCCCTTCAGATACTCCCACTCGCCGCCGAATTTGAAGCGGTGCCCGCCGTGCTGCCAGGTCATGTTGTCGGCGAAGATGTGCCGCCGCGTGTTGCGGCTCTGCGGCGAATTGGTCTGGTTGCCGAACGTGATCCCGGCGCCCTCCACGGTGACGTGCGGACCGCCCAGCCCCAGGCAGCCGGGACATTGCGCGTCCGTCGGCGGGCTGTTGCGATTGCTCCAGAACGTGGTGGAGTAGCGGAATTCGTTGACCACGTTCGGCTTCACGCTGGAGATCAGCGAAAACACGCCGGAATCGGCCCAGTTGGTGTTGCTCACCCACGAGGACGGCAGGGAATTCGCCACGCGCGGCGCGAACTCGTCGTTGCCGTCGTGCGAGTAGCGCACGAATGCCGTATTCGCCGCCGAGAGCCGGTAATCCAGTCGCGCATTGGCCAGGTTGTCGTGCCGCGGACTCGCCGCCACGCGCGCCATGGAGGCGAACGCCGGGTCGCTCGGCACGGCGGTGAAAACGCCCTTCTGATTGTTGTGTTCGTAGGCGCCGAAGAAAAACAGCTTGTCCTTGACGACGGGTCCGCCCACCCACAGTCCGGCCTGCCGCCGCGCGAAGAACGGGTCCGGCGCCAGCGCGTCGCGATTCAGCCCGGGATACGCCGACATGTGGTGATCGCGAAAGAAGAAGAAGCCGCTGCCGTGCAGCGAATTGCTGCCGGTACGGGTCACGATGTTGATGGCGCCGCCGGCGGCGATGCCGGTGGAGAGATCGAAGTTCACCGAGCTGATCTGAAACTCCTGCACGATCTCCTGCGAGAAGTTCTGCTGCGTGCCGCCGTCCACGGCATCGTTGATGCGGGCGCCGTCCACGGAGATGCGCGTGAAGTCCGGGTTGCTGCCCAGCACACTCACGTCCATAGAACGGTTGTAGGTGCCCTGAAAGTTGGTCGAGATCTGCACGCCGGGAGTCAGGAACGCCAATTGCAAAAAGCCGCGGCCGTTCAGAGGCAGTTCCTGGATCTGCTTGCGCGTGATCACCTGGTCCACGGTGTACCGCTCCACTTCGACCTGCGGGGCGACCGTGTCCACGGTCACGGTTTCCTTCTGTTCGCCGACTTCGAGGTGAATATCCACCGTGGTGACAGCGCCGGTTTGCACCAGCGCGTTGACCACGGTGCTGCGGAAGCCCGGCGCCTCGACGCGCATTTCGTACGATCCGGCCGCCAGCGACGCCGCGCTGTAGTGACCCGAATCGTTGCTCGTCAGCGAGCGGCCGAACGTCGTCGCCGCGTTGCGCACCTTAATCGACGCCCCGGGCACTGCCGCGCCGGCGGAATCGTACACCGTGCCCGCGATCTCTCCGGTGGGAGCCTGCGCCAGCGCGACACACCAGGGGAAAAGCACGAACAGGGTGCTGAATCGAAGAAGCATGAAGCGACCCCTCACCAGCCTATTCAGACACACCGCCCCTCCGTTTGGCAAGGAAATTCAGCGACTTAACGGACGCGCAGGAGTCCGGAAGCACGTACCGCGCACATCCACGCGGCCGCGCCGGCATATCCGCCCGCGACGTCGCTCGGGTAGTGCACCCCCAGGTACACGCGGCTGAATCCGATCGCCGCCACCAGCAGAATCGCCGCGCCCCAGGCGCACATCCGCCGTGCGCGCGGAACCGCCGGGGCGAGCGCAATCTCCGCCAGCGTCAGGTAGAAGCACGGCGAAACGAACGCGTGCCCGCTGGGAAAACTGTAAGTGAACGGCTTGGGATAGCCGAAAAAGGGCTCGGGACGCAGCCGGTGAAACATCAGCTTCATCCCTTCGTCTAGCAGGTTGCCGCCCAGCACGATCAGGACGAACAGACCCGCCTCGCGGCCGCGGCCGTGCCGCGCCAGCCACAGCACCACAAACCCGCCCAGCGGCCACAACACGAGCGATCCGCCGAGTTGCGTCACCGCTCTCACGGCGCGAGTGAGCCCCGGCGTCGCCAGCGCGTGCACCCCTTCGCGAATGCGCCCATCGAGCGGCGGGACGCCGGGCGCCGTGGCCGCCGCCGCGATCCACCAGAACACCAGCGCCGCCGCCAGCGCCAGCGTCGCGTATCGCAGAGCCACTGCTTTGCGGGTGGTCACGTTAGAAGTGGGCCAGCGCCAGCAGCGGGAAGTAATCGCGGTACATGCCGTAGGTCAGGTAGAAGACGTTGGGAAAGCCCGTGCCCGTGGTCGCCGATTCCGGCCAGTGTCCGTCCGGCATCTGCCGTTCCAGCAGGTAGCGCAGGCCGGAGCGCACCTGCGCGCTCTCGCGTTCGCCCGCCGCCACCAGCCCGAGCACCGCCCACGCCGTCTGCGAAGGGCAGCTTGCCGCCGGAACGAAGTGGTCGCGCGTGTAGCTGACGCAGCTTTCGCCCCAGCCGCCGTCCGGATTCTGAATCGCGCGCAACCACGTCGCCGCGCGCCGGATCGCCTCGCGCGCCCCGGGGGCGCCGCTCGCCGCCAGCCCGCGCATCGCCAGAAACGTGCCGTAGATGTAGTTCACGCCCCAGCGTCCGTACCAGCTTCCGTCGCGCTCCTGCGCGCCCAGCAGATACGCCGCGCCGCGCTTGACGGCGTCGTGGCCGGAAAGACCACGCCGTGACAGGCACTCCACCACGCGTCCCGTGATGTCCGGACAGGTCGGATCGAGCATCGCGTTGTGGTCCGCGAACGGCACGCGGTTGAGCACCGCCCAGTTGTTGTCCACGTCGAACGCCGCCCAGCCGCCGTCGCTCGATTGCATGGCCAGCAGCCAGTTCACCGCGCGGCGCTCGCAGGCGGTCTGCGCCGCCGGGTTCGACCCCTTGGCGTGCATCAGGGCGAGCAGCACCATGGCCGTGTCATCGATGTCCGGGTAGAATTCGTTGGCGAATTCGAAGGCCCAGCCCGAAGGCTCCGTGTCGGGACGCTTCACGCTCCAGTCGCCGCGGCGCCGGACTTCCTTGCTGATCAGCCAGTCGGCCGCGCCCGTCATGCGCGGATCGTTGGCCATGCCGGCTTCACCCATGGCGAACGCGCAGATCGCCGTATCCCAAATCGGCG
Organism: Acidobacteriota bacterium; assembly: GCA_018268835.1. GTDB lineage: Bacteria > Acidobacteriota > Terriglobia > Bryobacterales > Bryobacteraceae > Solibacter. Next base: position 25,404 of record JAFDVU010000106.1, read on the forward strand.
AAACGCAGGGCTGGAAGATGAAGCGGTCCTCGGTTTCGATGAGCAGCGATTCGAAGTGGCGGATTGCCAGCACCCGGTCGGGATGGTCCGGCGCGTAATCCAGTGCGTCCAGCGCCATGATCATGTACATCATCGCCGGATAGATCGCGCCCAGCCCCTCGGTGTGCTGCGTGCGCGCCAGCACCCATCGCTCCGCCTCGCGGATGGCGGCCCCGCGGATGCGCTCGCTGCCGCGCTTCTCCCACACTTTGAAGACGCGGTCCAGGTGGTGGAACAGCACGCTCAGCCCGCTGCGTTTGGGCAGTGCCAGCGAAACGCCCGGCAGCAAAAGCTCATCCAGCGTGAAGCCGTCCGGCGCGCGCCGGTTGGCGCCCCGCGCCTGCACAATCGACAGCGGGACCACGATCGAGCGCGTCCACGACGACATTTCGTAGAGCACGTTCCCCGGCAGCATCACAATCTCCGGCGGCACGCTGGGAACGTACTTGCGCGGATACAGGCCGAACAGGCTCAGGTTGATCTTGACGTAGCTGTTGGCCGCCTGCAGCCCGCCGAGGGCGAGTATGCGCTCGCGCGCGCGCCGCAGCGGATCGCTGTCGGGCGACAGCCCGGACAATTTCAGAGCCGTGTAGGCCTTGATGGTGGCGCTGACCTCCGCCCCTCCGCCGTTGTAGATGTTAAAGCCGCCGTCGGCAAGCTGCCGCTCGAGGATGCTGCGCACCGCCTTGTCGATGCGCGCGCGGCTGGGCGGATTCCAC
>JAFDVU010000107.1 GCA_018268835.1 Acidobacteriota bacterium
CAAAGGCGAGCGAAGCTCGCCCGGCTTCGCATGCCCGTAGCGTGCCGTATCGAGCCGGTTGCGCTTCGCGCGAACGCCGGCCACGAGGCCGGCTCGCCGTATAATATCCCGATAATGAAACCCACCCTCGCCCTGCTGTTCGCCGCCGCCCTATGCCTCGCCCAGGAGACCCCCACCGAGCGCGCCGCCGCGCCCGATGTGATCCGCAAAATGGACGCACTCGAAAAATCCCTGGACGTTTCCGGCTGGGTCGCGCGCCTCTCCGCCCCCGATGCCGCCCGCGACCGCGTCACCGCCCGCGCCAAAGAACTCATGGACACCGAACTGCTCGCCATGGGCGACGACATCACCCGCCATCCCGAAATCGGCTTCGAAGAGAAGCGCTCCGTCGCCATCCTCGCGGACTACCTCAAGCGCCACAACTTCGATGTCACTTTCGGCGTCGCCGCCCTGCCTACCGCCTTCGTCGCCCGCTACAAGGGAAATCGCGGCGCGCCCAGCCTCGGCATCATCCTCGAATACGACGCGCTGCGCGGCACCAAAGGCGCCTTCCACGGCGATCAGCACAGCACCCAGGGGCCCATCGGAATCGCCGCCGCGGTCGCCATCGCGGAGTGGCTGGAGCGCACCCACTCCCCCGGCAGCGTCGTCGTCTTCGGAACCCCCGGCGAGGAGATGATGCCGCCCGTCGCCAAAACTCAGATGTTCGAAGCCGGCATCTTCAACGGAGTCGACGTCCTCGTGCGCAGCCACGCCGTCAGCACCACCAACCGCCCCGCGCCCGGCTTCGGAACCTGCTGCCTCAACATCGACGGCGTCAAGTACACCTTTTCCGGCGCGCCCGCCCACCAGATGACTCCGTGGGCCGGACGCAACGCGCTCGAAGCCGTGATCCACCTGTTCAACAACATCGACGCCGCCCGCACCACCATGCGCCCCGAAGCGCGTATTCAGGGCGTCATCACCGAAGGCGGCGCCGCGCCCAACGTGGTCCCCGACCGCACCCAGGCCGATTTCTACATCCGCTACCCCGACGCCGTTTACCTCGCCCAGGTGCGCGAAGCCGTGGACAACGCCGCCCGCGCCGCGGCGCTCGCCACCGGCACCAAGGTGAAGATCGATAACTACGGCAACCTGCGCGACGGCATCTCCGTCGCGCTGCTCGGCGAAGTCGGCTTCGCGCACATGAAACGCTTCGGCGCCACCCGCGTCTCCGAGGAACCCGGCAAGCCGCAGGGCTACGAGGAGACCGGCAGCGTCTCCAGCGCGATTCCCGGACTCGGCTTCGCCGCCCACACCTCCAACGCCGCCAACCACACCTACGAGATGGAAGCCGACGCCCTCACCGAGGTCGGCCACCAGGGCTTCGTCGTCGACGCCCAGGCCATGACCGCCCTGCTCTACGACTTCGCCACCCGCGCCGATTACCGCGCCGCCGTGAAACGCGAGTTCGACGGCATCCGCGCCCTCTTCGGCGAATATCAGGAAGCGCTCAAAAAGGTCTACACCGTCCCGCGCGTGCCGGACCCCAAATAGCGCCTACTTCGTGCCGCTCTCCGCCGCCGTCTTGCCCTGCGAACCGGCGCGCTCGGTGAGGTGCCCCAGGGTATCTGGGATGAAGCGTTCGGCGAATCCGGCGATGAAGCACCACAGGAACAGCAGTGCGTAGTCCTTGCTGCCGGCCGGCAGCAGCGCGTGCGTGAAATCCCATTCGCCGTTCACCGGCGCCCCCCCGAGGACTTCGGGAAACGTCGGGAACGCAACCCCGCGCAGCACATCGCCCATGAACAGCAGCATCGTGACCACCGCGAACACCGCGCCGGTCAGCGGCGCGAAGTAGAGCACGTAGCGGCTGTTCTTGAGCGCGTGGATGCTGCCCAGCGCGTCGCTCTTCGTGGGCACCGCGCCCAGGCGCCGTGTGCAGCTTACCGCTCCGCCCATGACGCCGGCATACACCACCGTGGCCAGCACCGCGAAGAACGGATGCCCGCGGCCGCTATCGGTCATCCGCATCGCGAGCAGAAACAGCGCCAGCACCAGCGTGGCCACCACCATCAGCCACATCGCCTCTTCAATCAGCTTCACGCGGCGCTTTTCCCGCAGCGGACCGAACGTGTAGGACCAGTGCAGCGCGCGCAGAACATTCAGCATGCGCGCGCGCACTCCCTCCACCAGTTTGGGATCGTCCGCCGCGCCCGCCTTGGCCGCCTGCATCATCGGGTCGTTCGGATCCGGCGCGATTCCGTGGTCGGCGCAATAGCGCAGGTAGAGTGACGGCGCTTCAGCGCAGAGCTCGCCCGGCGCGACGTTTTCCGCCAGCAGGCGGTCGAACGCATAAACCTCCGACCGCGTGCGCGGAGGCCCCTCGCGGACGTAGCGCTCCATCAGTTCCCCGAGCCGCTTGCGAAGAGTCTCGTCCACCGCCGGAGGACCGGACGCCGTCTCGGCTTCGGCCTTGAGGTGCTCCAGAAACGCGACATCGTAATCCTCCAGCGGTTCGCCAGGAGGGAGCTTGACCCCGGCGCCACCGCCGGCGGTCTTGGCCTTAGACAGGGAATCGAACATCGTGTTCCTCCCCGCGATGGAGTATACGCCGCCGGCCTTTCGGGCGAAACGGTGATTTCCCCCCAGGGAACATTTGATGAACGTTCCCTGGAATCTAATGACGCGCGGCTCCTGCGCAGGAGGCGGACCGCCGAGCGGTTAGCGCTCAGCGGCACCCTGGAAATCGGAACGCGCCGATCCGTGTAGCGTACGATGCCGCACCTTTCTTCAGGTAGTCGCCCACATACCAGAACGTGCAGCCGTCCGGATCGAGCGCGGTCGTCGTGTAATCCTCCCAGCGCATCGTGTTGGTCTGCGACGCCTCGCCCTCCGCCAGCACCGATTCGCCGAAGGGGAACACGCCCCGCGGATCGCGCGCCAGCCTTCCGCTGAAGCGCTGTCCGGGGAACGTATCCGCGCCGCCGTACGAGTAGCCCGCGCCGATGTTACCCTTCCGGTCCATCGTCAGGCTCGCCATCCACCGGTACATGCCGTCCGGCGCGTACGTGCCCTGCTGGTACAGCACCGGGTCGCGGCGCCGGTTCAGCCGGAACTCGTACCAGCGGATGCCGCCCCCTCCCGCCGCGGTATTCACCGAGTGCTGCGCCAGCACCACTTCGCGCCCGCCGATCCTGCGATAGATCGCCCGCGCCATCAGCTTGTCGCCCTGCGCGTCCAGGCGGCGCGTCGTGCCCGGCTGCGGCACGCAGTTGGTGAGTTGTCCGCCGCACAGGTAGTGATACGGCGCGACCTTGATCTTGCCCGCCGCGCTCACGCCGGTCTTCGCGGGATCGGCCCAATCCACGTGCACCTTCCAGAAGTAGATCGCGTCGTCCTCGAGCACGCCCTTCAACTGCGCGCCGCCCGCCGCCAGCATCACGTTCGGCGCACCCGCCGGCGGAAGCTCGTAGCCTTCCAGGTCCGCCGTATTCAGGAAGTTCACGCCGTCGATTACCACGCACTGCTCCGTCGCCGGCTCGCCCTTCAACATGCGCGCGCGATCGGCGATGCACACGTGCTTCTGGATCACGTCGTCCCCGGTCGAGGTCGGCGTGTAATAGCCGTCGGGCCAGACCGCCGGCCGCGGATAGTCGGGAAACAGCTTGCGGCGGAATTCGTAGCGGTGCCACGCGCCCAGGGGATCGCCCGTCGCGCTCACCGCGTAGCAGACGCTGTAGGGCTCCGTCGGACGGTCGGCGATGCGCTGGAAAATCGGCAGCACCAGCAGCCACCGCCCGGCCAGTTGATCGTAGCGCACCACCGCGTCGCCGCTGAGCCGCTGCTCGCACACCCCGCCGAACCCCTGGAACACCGCGTTGGTCGGCACCGGACCGTGCAGCAGCTTCCCCGCCTTATCGAACACCGCCAGGCGCGAGTTCACCGTCTGCACGATGTGGCGCGGCCCTACCGCCAGCGAATTGTCCGACGGATTGCGCGCGCCGGCGATCCCGTCGAAGCTCACCAGCACCGGCAGCGCCGGCCGCGATCCGGGGGCGCGCTGTTCCACCGCCGCGAAGACTGCTCCGGCGGCCAGCGCCGCCACCACCATGCGGTTCATCCAGAACAGTGTAGCCCGCGGTGGAAGCCGGAGAGCACTTTGTCCCCCCGCGTCCCTACGCTTACCAGCGTGCCAGGTTGCGGAGCCGCGGCCGTAAGGGAGCGACTCTTGCCCCCCTACGGCAACACCTCGGCGATCTTCGCCGTCAGCTGCTTCGGCGAGTACGGCTTCTGCAGAAAGGCCGTCACCGCGTTCGTGCCGAAACGGTCGCGCGCGTCGCTCTCCGAGTAGCCGCTCGATAGCACCACCGGCAGGTCGCGCCGCAGTTCGCGAATCAGCTTCGCCGCCGCGTCCCCGCTCATCACCGGCATCGCCAGGTCCAGCAGTACCGCCCGCACCTCCGGGTGGCTCTTCACCAATTCCACCGCCGCCTGCCCGTTCTCCGCCGCCAGCACGCTCCAGCCCTGCCGCTCCAGCACCCGCTGCGCCAGCCCGCGCACGCTCGGTTCGTCGTCCACCACCAGGATCGTGCCCCACGCCGCCGCCGGAGAACGCGCCGGTGCCGCGCTCTCCCCGGCCGGCGCCGCCTGAGTGGTCGGCAGCAGCACCGTGAACGTGGTCCCCTGGCCGGGACCGCTGTCCAGCGAGATGGTGCCGCGATGGCTGCGCACGATCCCCAGCACCGCCGAAAGCCCCAGACCCCGCCCGTCAAACTTCGTCGTGAAGAAGGGATCGAAGATGCGCGCCTGCGTGGCCGCGTCCATGCCGCTTCCCGTGTCCGTCACGGCCACCTCCACGTACTCCTCCGCCGCGGATTCGATCGGAATCAGCACCCGCCTGCGGTCGGCCGCGACCAGCCCCCGGCGGCTCACCCGCACCGTCACGCTTCCCGCCTGTCCGGGCGGAATCGATTCCGCGGCGTTGATCACCAGGTTCATCACCACCTGCTGCAATTGCGCCGCGTCGCCTTCCACGGGCGGAACTTCTTCCAGGTCCAGCGACAGGTTCACCAGCTTCGGCACGCTGCTGCCCAACAGCGGCGTCAGGTCGCGCACCATCCGCGCCACGTCCACCGTTTCCAGCGTGCCGTGGTCCTTGCCCGCGTAGGCCAGCAGCTTGCGTGTGAGTTGCGCCGCCCGCTCGCTGGCCGCGATCACGTCCTCCAGCATGGCGTGGCACGGTGCGTCCTCTCCCAGCGTATCCGACGCCAGGCTCGCGTTCCCCATGATCCCCACCAGCAGATTGTTGAAGTCGTGCGCGATCCCTCCGGCCAGGATCCCCAGGCTCTCCAGCTTCTGCGTCTGCCGCATCTGCCGCTCGGAGAGCTTGCGGTCGGTCACGTCCGTGCACATGTGCAGCACGCCGGTGAGCGCTTCGTCCTCGTCGCGCACCGGCGCCGCCGTGATGTCCAGCCAGATCAGCGCGCCGTCCCGCCTGCGGTAGCGAAGTTCGCGCGGGCCGCGGTCGCCGTGCTTGCGCGCTTCGAAGAGCTGCCGCCCCCGCTCGGCCTCCTCCGCGTCCAGGAACTCCAGCAATGAGCGGCCGATCATTTCCTCGTCCTTGCAGCCCAGCAGGTCCGCCATGCGCCCGTTCACGAACGTCGTCCGGCCTTCCGTATCCGTAATCCAGATGCCTTCGGCCGCGATCTCCACGATCTGCCGGAAGCGCTCCTCGCTGCTGCGCAGCGCCTGTTCGGAGCGCTTCTGCTCGGTGATATCCTGCACCACCGCGATCACCCCGCGCACCGCGCCGTCCGGTCCCCGTTCCGGAACATACGTGGCGCGCACTTCGCGTTCCCGCCCGGCGAAGGTTGCGCGATGTTCCAGGGTCACCTGTTCCCCCGCGAACGCCCGCTCCAGGTACGGGCGGATGCGCGCGAACACCGCCGGCCCCACCATCTCCTCGATCGGCCGGCCCGTGATCTCCCCGACCGGCCGTCGATACCACTCCTCGTATCCCCGATTGTTGAACTGGTAGCGGAACTCCCGGTCCAGATAGGAAACCAGCCCCGGCATCCCGTCGATGGTCAGCCGTAGCAGCCGCTCCTGCCGGCTCAGCCGTTCCAGGAACTGCTTGCGCTCCGTGATGTCGCTCAGCACCAGGGTCGCGCCCAGTAGTTCGCCGTCCGGTTGGCGCAGCGGGTGCAGGCTGATCAGCCAGTCGCGCGACGCTCCGCTCAACGCCGGAGTGGCCGCGCGGACTTCGAATTCCCCAACCGCCTCGGCCGTCTCGAACACCCGCCGGCAGGCCCCTTCGATGTGCGTGGCAAGTTCCGGCGCCACCTCGTCCAGCCGCTTTCCCGTGTGCTCCGCCGCCGGGCGTCCGTTCATCTGCGCCAGCCGCTCATTCACCCGCACGTAGCGCAGGTCCGTGTCCACAAAGCCCAGGCCGATCGGCGCCGTCGCGTAGAAGCGTTCCAGCTGCGCCAGTTGTTCGTCCGCCAGCGCCTGCCGTGCGCGGTGCGCCTCCTCGGCGCGCCGCGCCGCGCTGACGTCGGTGTAGATGCTGAGGATTCCCGTGACCTGCCCGCTGGCTCCCCGTATCGGCGCCGTGCTCACGCTCAGGTCCAGCGCCGCGCCGTCCTTGCGTACGCGCCGGATGTGCTGCCCCGCGAAACCCGTGCCCTCCAGGTCGCGGCGGCGCATCTGGCGATGCTCTTCGATCCGATCCGGCGGAATGAACGGGAGCGGATGCCCGACGGCTTCCGCCGCGCTCCAGCCGAACAGTGCTTCCGCCGCCGGGTTCCAGAACAGCACATCCCCCTCGGCGGAGAGAATCACACTGGCAACCGGGGAATCGCGAAACGCGTCCGCAAAGAAAGAAAACTCCAACGATTCCCCCGGGCTTCGCATCTCTCTGCTACTCGCGTCCCATTTTAGATCCTGGCTTGCCGGCGCGCTCGCCAGTCCTCCGCCAGCATGCCCCATACCACCAGGTCCACCCACCGGTCGTTGACCCACTCCGCTCCGCGCATCACTCCCTCGCGGCGGAATCCCAGGCGCCTCGGAATCGCGCAGCTCTTGCGATTGCGCGTGCCGCATTGGATCGTCACCCGGTGCAGTCCGGCTTCGTCGAACAGGTACCCCAGCAGGCTCGCGCAGGCCCGCGTCATGATGCCTTTGCCCTGGCACTCATCCGCCAGCCAGTAGCCGATGCTGCACCTGCGGTTCGGCCAGTCGATCGGATGGCACCCGATGCCGCCCACGATCCGCCCGTTCCATCGCAGCGCCGTCTGCGGCCCCTGACCGGCTTCGTACTGTCCCCGCACTCGTTCGATGAAGCGCCGCAGGTCCGCCGGCGAGTGCGTCACGTCCACCCACGGCAGCCACTTCCGCAGGTATTCCCGGTTTGCCTCCACCACGGCGAAGAGTTCCTCGGCGTCCCTCGCCTCGAACAGCCGCATCTCGATCCCCGGCCCCACCTCGCGGACGAACATCGGCCGGGCTAACTCCCCGGCTTCTGCCGCGCGTGCACCGTCGGCGTGATGGCCGGCATCTCCAGCGTCTCCGGCTGCATGGCGTACGGCATCAGCCCGGCCTTCAGTAACTCCATCGCACTCGCCGGATCGTCCACGAACTGGAATAGATTCAGGTCCTCCGCCGAAATTACACCATACTTCACCAGCGAATCAAAATTGAGTATCTCCTTCCAGTAGCTGGTGCCGTACATCAGAATGGTGATCTTCTTGGCCAGTTTCTGGGTCTGCGTCAGGGTCAGCAGCTCCATTAACTCGTCCATGGTGCCGAATCCGCCCGGAAATACCACCAGCGCCTTGGCCAGGTAGGCGAACCAGAACTTGCGCATGAAAAAGTAGTGGAACTCGAAACTCAGCTCCGGCGTGATATACGGGTTCGGGTACTGCTCGAACGGCAGTCCGATGTTCAGCCCCACGGTCTTTCCCCCCGCATCCTGCGCGCCGCGATTGGCCGCCTCCATGATCCCCGGTCCACCCCCCGAACAGACCACGAAACGGTGCGCGCTGTTCACCAGTTGGTTGGACCACTCCGTCAGCAGCCGCGCCAGCGTACGCGCCTCATCGTAATAGCGTGAGAGCGGTCCGTCGTTCTCGCGGACCCGCGCCGAACCGAAGAACACCACGGTGTCGCGCAGTCTCTCCCGCCGGAAGTGCGCCAGCGGTTCCAGATACTCCGAAAGGATCCGGATCGCCCGCGCCTCCGAGCTGTTCAGAAACTCCTGATTCATGTATGCGACCGGACGGCGGTCGCCGTGTGCAGGTGTCTGGTTACTCATTCTGCTTCAACTCATCGACTTTCTTTTTCAGTTCGCGAACCGTCTTGAGCAATTCCGGCAGCTTGGGGAACGAGGTCACCGCGCGCAGCCATTCGCCGGCCGCGAACGCGGGCGACCCGGAGATCCGCGCGCCCGCTTCCACATCGCCCCCGATGCCGCTCTGCGCGTACACCACCGCGCCTTCATGCACCGTCAGGTGGCCGCTCGATCCCACCTGCCCGGCCAGCACCACGTTCTTTTCCAGCACCGTGCTTCCCGCCAGCCCGGTCTGCGCGCAGACAATGTTGTCCTCGCCCACCACGCAGGCGTGCCCCACCTGCACCAGGCTGTCGATCTTCGCGCCGCGCCGGATCCGCGTCTCTCCCACCGTGGCCCGGTCCACCGAGGTCAAGGTCTGGATCTCGACATCGTCCTCGATCACCGTCACGCCGGATTGCACGATCTTATACTGCGTGCCGTCCGCGCGTTTGGCGAAGCCGAACCCGTCCCCGCCCACCACCACCGAATTCTGCAGGATCACCCGGTCGCCCACCCGGCAGTGCTCCCGCACCGTGGCGTGGGAGTGCGCCAGAAAATCGTCGCCGATCGTGGCGCCTTCATAGATCACCACGTGCGGATGCAGCACCGCGTTGCGCCCGATCCGCACCTGCTCCCCCACCACCGCGAACGGAGCGATCGACGCGTTCTCCCCCACCACCGCGCTGGGCGCGACGTACGCCAGCGGATGGATCCCCGGCGCCGGCCGCGGCGGCCGGTAGAACAACTCCAGCGCGCGCGCGAAATCCAGGTACGGATTCTCCGATACCAGGCACGGAATCTCGATTCCGTGAGCGGCCTCGGAAACCAGGATCGCGCCCGCCCGCGTGTGCTTCACTTTCGGTGCGTACTTGGGGTTGGCCAGGAACGTGAGTTGATCCGGCGCGGCATGTTCCATGCCGGCAACTCCGTGGATCTCCAGTTCTCCATTGCCCTCCAGGCGGCAGCCCAGGGCTTCGGCAATCTCGCGCAGCGTCTTCATTTTCAGCCACTCCAGCGTACCGCAGAGCACCTTCGGTGTGACGCCGCCGTGACCTTACCGGCCCATCTGCGCCCGGATCATCCTGCCCCACAGCGTGTTGCTCAACTCCTCTTCATCCGCCGGATCCACCGCGACCACCTGCAGGTGCAGCCCCGCCATCTCGTCCTTCGTCCCCGGACCGTACCGCACCCGCGCCGGAGGCTGGTTCGGATTCCGCGGATTCGCCGCGCTGTTGTCGTACGTGAACTCCATCTCGATCCGCGTATCCGCCGGCAGCCGGATCGGCGCCGCGTAACGGTATTGCCCCTGCCAGTTGAAGTCCCAGTTAGGAATCGACAGCAGCGTGCGCCTCGTCCCGTCGGGCAGCACCGCGTACGCGTACATCCGCCGGCACACGTAGTGCGCGTGCGGGATCACGCCGATCGCGTCCACGTCCACCGGCACCGTGAAGTGGTCCGTCACCTTGTACGCAGCGTCCCCCGGCGGAATGTCGATGCGCGTCGACGTGAACGGAATGTCCATCATCCGCCGCTTCGGCGGCTGGGGAGTGTAGTAGATCGCCAGCCGCGTCCGGTCCGTTTCCACGCGTCCGCTGGGGTGATAGTGCACCTGCAGCACCAGGTCGGCATTTGCGTGCAGCAGCTCCGGGATGCCTTCCGGACTCACGAACGGCAGCGCCCCCGGCGTCCAGCCGCCCAGCCCGCGCGCCGGCAGGAAGCCCGGCGTGCCGAAGCACGGATATCCCGAACCGCGGTCGCGCTGCCGCGCCGTCCCGCTGATGTCCTGGAAGAGGATCACGTGATGCACCACCTTCGGATTCCCGGGGCGTATGTCGATCGCCCTCACCCAGTGCGCGCGCGGACTCGGCGCGCGGATCACGAAGCACTGGTACACGTCCAACCCCTCGGCGGGCACCGTGAACGTCGCCGGCATCTCCGCTTCCAGGTCCGGCTTGCCCAGCGTCCAACCCTCCGCGAACACCGGCGCCTTCGGCTCCTCCCGCGGATTGCCCTCGGGCGCGCCCTCCGCCGCCCACTTGCCGAACATCGCGATCTCGCCCGGCGTCAGCTTCATCTCATGCTGGAAGTGCGGCGCCGTGGGCAGCCACGGCGGCATGTAGCGCTTCGCCGTCACGGTGGCGATCTGGCCCGCGTGCCGCGCTACCTCGCGATACGTCAGCAGCGGGAACGGCGCCACGCCGCCGCCGTGATGGCAGGTGGCGCACCGCCGGTACACCAGCGGAGCGATGTCGTGCGAAAACGTCGGCGCCGCGGCTGCGGCGAAAAATGCGGCGATGACAGCGGGGCCCAATCTTCTTTCAGCTTACCCCGCCCGGCCCCCGCGCCCACGCGATCACCCGCTCCACGCATTCCTCCGTGCTCAGCGCCTCCGTGTCCAGCACCCGCCCGCTCTGGTAGCGGTACTCCGCGGCCGCGAGCCCGACGATCTCCGCCGTCAGGTCCGGACGTTGCGGGTCGAAACCCCGCTCCCCCAGCCGCCGCACCGCTTCCTCCGGCGAGACCCGGCATTCGATCCACACCGGATCCACGGCCGCTAGCTCGCGCCGGTCCTCTTCATGCCCGTAGGGCGCGTCCAGAATCACGCCCGCCCCCGCCGCGCACAGAAGTTCCGCCGCCAGCAGCATCGCGCGATACGCCGCCTGCCGGTCCGCGCGCGTGTGCGCCGCTCCGGGCAGGATGCGCTGCCGGGTCGCGTCCATCGAAAGGTGCGGGATCCCCAGCCGGCGCGCCGCCGCCGCGGCAATCGTACTCTTGCCGGAACAGGGCGGGCCTGCGATCGCGATCACCACGGCGCTACTCGATTACCTTCTTCTTGCGGAACCAGTCGATCAGCGCGTCGCGCAGCAGTCCGTGGTCCGCCGGAAACTTTAGGCCCGTCACCCGCAGATTCTCCACCGTGCCCTGGTTGGCCGCCGTGAAGTCGCTCACCGCCAGCGTGTACATCCGCTCCGGATCCACCGTGCGTCCGCCCAGCACCACCGCCGGCACGTCCTTGCCCTTGAACCTGCCGCTCACGATGCGGTTGTCGAACGGCATGATGTCCCAGATGTTGCGCTCCTTCAACTGCCCCTGTGGGATCACGTCGCGCACGCCGCCCATATTCATGAACGCGAAATCCGCGCCCGTTTCCGTGCGCATCGCCTGCTCGATCAGCGCGCGCACCTCGGCCTTGGTGAACGCCCGCGACGACACGGCCAGCGGACGGTCCACCCGCGCGCTCACCTCGTCTTCCCAGTGCCGGACCTGCGCCGCCACGTCCTCCGCCGGCGCGATGGTGGTCGAATCCACCGCGATCTTCTTCCAGTTCCACCCTACCGGCGCCTTCTTCTCCGTATCCACCTTCAATTCCAGCCGCCCTAGCTCCTGGGCGTAGCCGCGCACCCGCACCAGCATCCTCCCGTCGTCGATCAGCGGCTGCGCCAGGCCGTTGTGCAGGTGCCCGCTCACCGTCACCGGAATTTCCGGCGCGTGCGCGAGCACGTCCAGTTCCTCTTCGGGCGTGATGTGCGCCACCAGCACCACGATGTCGCTCTTCGCCTTCAATTCCTGCGCGTACTTGCGCACCGTTTCCACCACCGGCAGCGCGTGCCACTCCTGTACCGTCTCCGGCGTCGTCAGCGTATCCAGCGTCCGGGTCATCGCGCCCAGCACCGCCACCCGCAGCCCGTTTACCTGCAGAATCACGTACGGCTCTTTGGTGAACAACTGCCCGCTGGCGCCCACCAGGTTGCAGCTCACGATCGGGTACTTCGCCACCTGGAGGAACTTGCGCGTCTGCGGCCAGCCGTAATCGAAATCGTGATTCCCCAGCGTCGCGGCATCGATCCCCAGCAGGTTGGCGATCTCGTACACGGGCAGCCCGTGGAAGATGGTGGAGACCGGCGTGCCCTGCGCTACGTCGCCGGCGTTGAGCAGCACGCAGTCCCTGCAATTGGCCCGCTCCCTGCGGATCTCCGCGGCCAGGTAGGCGAACCCGCCGCGCTTGTTTTCGAGCGGCGACAGGCGCGAGTGCAGATCGTTGACGTGCAGGATGGTCAGGGTGCGGATCTCGCCCGCCGCGGAGCTGCATAACAGCAGCAGCGCGACGGCAAGCCGCCGGCGCAGGGATGGCATGACCTCGATTGTAACTTTCAGTGCTATAGTCTTTCCCATGGTTTTTCGTAAAGAGCTGGCCATCCGTGCCGCCCTCGCCGCCGCCGGCGCCGCCGGACTCTGGATCTCCTGGTCTCAGCCGCCCGCGCGCCAGCCCCTCACCATGGAGAAGGTTTCGGCCAACCTGTGGGTCATCGCCGGTAACGGCGGCAACGTGGCGGTGATGCCCACTTCCGAAGGCGTCGCCATCGTGGACGACAAATTCGCGCTCGACGCCCCCGAAATAGTCGCCAAGGTGAAGACCATCTCCGACAAGCCCATCCGCTACGTGCTCAACACCCACCAGCACGGCGACCATACCGGCGGCAACGAAGCCATGCTGGCTTCCGGCGCCGAGGTCATCATCCAGAAACAGGCGCGCGCCAACATGGTCGCCGGCAAACAGCCCGGCTTGCCGCGGCTCACCTTCAACGATGAAGAGCAGCTCTTCCTCGGCGGCAAGGAGATCGACGCAAAGCACTTCGGCCGCGGCCACACCAACGGCGACGCGATGGTCTACTTCCCCACCGAGCGCGTGCTCCACACCGGCGACCTCTACGTGTCGAGCGGAGCGCCCTTCTGCGATACCGCCAACGGGGGTTCCATCAAGGAGTGGGATGCGACCGTGAAGAAGGCCCTCGCGCTCGATTTCGATACCGTCATCCCCGGCCACGGCGCCGTCATGAAACGGGCCGACCTGGAGAAGTGGGTCACCACCCTCGCTACTCTGCGTACCCGCATCCAGGCCGCTTGCGCGGGAGGCGTCGAGGACGCCGGCAAACGCATGGACTGGAGCGGACTGGCGATGAACGGCGGCGCGCTCTTCGACCGCGGCCTCCCCGGCATGTGCCGCGAACTGTCCCGGTAACGTCGGCCTCCGGCCGACCTTTGGATCGAACCGGAATCCGCCCCGCGGCCCGGTAGCGTCGGCCTCCGGCCGACCTTTGGATCGAGCCGGAATCCGTCCCGCCTCGCAGACTACTTCTTGCGGATCGTGATCTTGCCGTTGAGGGTGTAGAAGCTGGCGTCCGCGCCGCCTCCGTTGATGGTGCCGGTGATGCTGCGGTCCATGGACACGCGGTATCTACCGTCGGCCGTATTGCTCCGCGTGGTCACCGGACCCGCGCCGAGCTTGATATCGAAATCGCTCCAGACCTCGCCGCGGTGCGTGCTGAGCTTCACGTTGGCCCTCACGTCCGCCGGCAGCGTCACGTCGATGGCGCCGTTCAGCGTGCTGAAGGAGATCGGACGCGAAGCGTCCACGCGATCCATCGCCGCCCGGATGGCGCCGTTCAGCGAGTGCGCCACCACGGTGCCGGAGACGTGATTCAGCGTGATCGCGCCGTTGTTCGATTCCACGTCGATCTCGCCGCGCAGTCCGTCCACCGCGATCGGGCCGTTGGTGTTGCGCGCGCTCAGCGAAGTATCGGCCGGCACGGAGATGACCAGGCCGCCGCTCGAAATGCCCGGACGCACGCTGATCACGTTGTCCTGCTCTTCCACCGTGAGCGTGCGCGGCAGGTCGATGCGGTGCATGCCGCCGGACTCCACGGCGTGGTCGTGCCGCGCCGCGCGCTCCGTTTCCACGATCACCTCCGCGCCCGAATACGCCTTCACCGTGAGCGAGCCGTTTGTCATCTTCACATCCACTTTGCGCGGGCGAGTAGAGTTGCGCGCCGGCACCACCACCCGCTCACCCGTTCCCTGCGCGACGGCAGGCGGGCACACCGCCAGTAAAATGCCCGTTAGGGCGATCAGCCACCTCATGGTCGTTTCCTCGTTCTTGCTGCTTCCTCACTTCGAGTGCAGGCGGATGGTCCCATTCAAAGTCTGGAACTTCAGTTCCGGTCCGCCGCTGCCGGCGCGGCCGGCGATGGTCCGCCCGCCGCGATAAATCAACTTGCCTCCACTGAGGTTCCCGGAAACCGTAATCGGGCGCGCGGTCACCTCGAAATCCGTGTACACGGCGCCGTTGAGCCGGTCGAAGCTCAGGTCGGCGTTGAGCCCCGGCTGGAACCAGACGTCGATGGACCCGTTCAGGGTCTTGAAACTCACCGGTCTGTCCGGGTTGCGGGCGTAGGTCACGCTGACCTTCCCGTTCAGCGTGCGGATGGATCCCGCGCCGGAGATGCCTTCCATCGCGATGCCGCCGTTCAGTTCGTTGATCTCGTAATCGGCGGCGGTGTCCTTCACCTGGATCCCGCCGTTGATCGTCTTGAGCGCGAGTTCCGTGTCGCGGGGCACCTGCACGTCGATATCGAACACCACGCGGTAGCCGTAGGAATCGTCGCCGCGGTAGTTGACGCCGTCGCGGGTGCGGAACGGACCGTCGGCATAGATGCGCGCCAGGTTGCCCTGCTGCGAAAGGTCCAGTTTCACGTCGCGCTTTGCCTCCGCCATGGCCTCCTGCGAAGCGGCAAAGATGTGCTTCTCCACCACCACCCGCGCCTCCGAACCGCTGGATCCGGTAACGTGCACGAAGCCGCGGACGTTGTCCACCAGCAGTTTCTTCGCGCCGGAGCCGCGGGAGAGATCGAAGGTGTGCCGGATGGTGTCCCGCTCATCCAGGTTCCAGTCGCGATCGTTGTAGTGGCGCTGCGCCACCAGCGGCGCGGCGGCCAGCAGAATCCATGCGAGCCGCCTCATTGAGCGCCTCCCAATTTGCCCATGGCCCAGGCGGCGCGCTGCCGGACGGCTTCGTCCACCCGCGCATCCTGCGCCAGCCTCGCCATCGCCGGCGCGGCGCCGCGCGCGTGAACCTGCACCAGCAGGTCCACCAGCGCAACCTGCACCAGCGGGGAATCCTGCACCCCGATCGCGTCCACCATGGCGCGGAGCACTTCGGGGTTGCC
Organism: Acidobacteriota bacterium; assembly: GCA_018268835.1. Lineage (GTDB taxonomy): Bacteria > Acidobacteriota > Terriglobia > Bryobacterales > Bryobacteraceae > Solibacter. The sequence goes on from JAFDVU010000107.1 coordinate 15,316, forward strand.
GGTGAACTTCTGTAGCGCGTCCACCGCGCTGAGACGCACGTTGACGTTGGTATCGTGATTCACGGCGTAGAGCAGCGCCTGCTCCACCTGTGGATCCGGCTCCGCCATCTGCTCGCTATAACTCACGCCGCGCAGACGCGCGCCGGGAGACTGCTGCTGCAGCATCGTGAGCGCCACCAGTTGGCGCAGGCTCTCCACCTGGCTGCGCAATTGCGTCAGTTCCGGCGCTTCCTGCCGCGGCGCGGCGACATAGCGTCCGGCGAAGATGCCGGCCAGCAGCAGCCCCGCGGCCATCGCCGCCTGCCACACCGGGCGCCGCGGGAACCACAGCACGCGGCGCGTTTGCTGTTGTTCGGCCGACACGCCCATGCCGGCCTTGTAACCTTCGATCGCCGCCAGGAAGCGCGCCTTGGCCGCCGGGTCCGGCGCATCCTCCGGCTTGGTTTTGAGGTTTTCCATGGCACGCCACACGGCATTCAACTCCGCCACCTCGGTCCGGCATCCGGCGCAGGACTCCAGGTGCTCCACCAGTCTTTCCCGCGCCGCCGGATCGAGACGTCCGGCCAGGCACTCGGGAATCTGTTCTCGAAAACGTTCGCAGCTCATGATGCGCGTTCCCCACTCAGTGCGAAAAACCGGTCGCTCAGCTCGCGCATCGCCCGGTAGACCCGCACCTTGACCGTGCCGACCTCGATTTTGAGAACGGCGGCGATCTCTTCGTACTTCATGTCGAGGAAGCGGCTGAGAACCAGCACCTCCCGTTTATCGCCCGGCAGCGCCGCCAGCGCGCGACGCAAAAGCACAGCCTCCTGCTTCTTCTGAAACTCGCGGTCCGGCGGCATTTCGTTACCCCGGATCTCGGGAACTTCTTCGGGCATGGCGACCTCGGTCTTGCGCCGCGCGATGTGGTCGGCGAATACGTTCCGGCCGATCTGGTAAAGCCACGCCCGGAAATTCGCGCCGGGCTGATAGGTGTGGCGGTACTTGAGCACGCGGAAGAAGGACTCCTGGGCCAGATCCTCGCCAAGCGGCCGGTTGCCGGTCAGTCCGACGAAGTAGCGGACCAGGGCGGGTTGATGGCGATCGAAGAGCGTTTCCAGGCGCCCCACATCGCCCGCCCGGACTTCGGTCATGATGGCTTCGTCGTCCAGTATCATTTGCTTTCCAATCTGAAATACCGCCTGAAGCAGAAAAGGTTACGCGGAAAAACGTCCGGTGGCAATCCGGATTCACACCTGTGTCCGGGAGGCACATTTCAGGTTGCGCCCGCTTTGAGGCAAAATGGTAAGGCAACCCAACAACTTGAACTGAGGCGTACGTGAAAAAATCTCGAAGTGGAATACTGTGTCTCGCGCTGATGTGGAGTCTGGCTTCCTTTGCCCAGGATGCGCCTCCGCAGCCTCCCGGGCAGCAGCAACCGCCCGCGCAGACGCAGCCCCCGGCGGATCAGCAGCCGACGCAGGGCGGGACCATGCGGGTTCCCCCGCCGCCGCCGAAGGTCATCGACGTGCGCCAGCCCGGCGAGAAGGGGTGGTTCATCGGTGTCACCGGGTGGGTCCCGGTCGGCAGCACCTACATGGACAAGGGCCAACAGGCGGCGTTCACGGGACTGAGCAATTTCAAGTTCCCCGGCCAGAGCAAGGGACAGGTGGGCGGCGAACTCGGCGTCGCGGTGGGACAGCACAACCTGCTGCGCTTCTCCTACATGACCGCGCGCGCCGCCGGCACCTCGATCGCTCCCAACGACCTGGTGCTCTACAGCACCGTCTATAACGCGGGAGATCAACTGGCGACCGGCTACAAGCTCTCCGACTACAAGATGTCCTACGAGTACCTCACCTGGCCCTACCCGGTAGGCGCCCGCCGCTTCCGCCTGATGACCCTCTGGCAGATGCAGTACATCACGATGAAGACGCACTTCGACGCGCCCGTCCGTTCCAACACGCCGGACGCGGCGGGGAACCTGTTCTCTTACGCCGCCGCCGGGTCGAAATCGTTCTTCTCGCCGACCCTCGGCATCGGCGTGCGCGAGTACGTGACCGGCAACTTCCGGGTGGAAGCCAACGTCAGCGGCTTCGCCCTGCCGCACCGCTTCAACATCTGGGACGCCGATGCGTCCATCAACTACCGCATCGGGAAGATCGAGGTCGGAGCGGGCGGGCGCGCCCTGCACTTCCGCACTTCGTTCAACAGCGATTATTACCACTGGGGCACGTTCAGCGGGGCGTTTGTGGCCATCCGCTGGTACGCCGATTGACCCGGAAATGGTCGCGCCGGTGGACCAGGTTGGTCCAAAGTTCGACCGGTTTTCAATCGCTTAGGTCAAAATCGTGGACCAACTCGGTTCACGCCGCGCCGCGGTTTTATTGCAGCCTCAGCGAGTCCAGCATCCGCTTGAAGGTGTCGGCGACGCGCGGCTGATCCTGCTCCGGCGCGACGAACACCACGTACCAGAGTTGCCCGGATTGCCGCACCGTGACCAGGGTATCGACCTCGTTGCCGCCGAAGGCCGACCGGCTGCGCAGCGTGGTAGTCATGGCTGCCAGCCCTCCCGGTAAAGATAGGGATTTCGCGCTGCTGGTGATGGCCATCTCCTGGTTGTCGTTCTGCAGCCTCACGATGAGTTCGTTGGTGGCGTCCAGCAAACTGGCGCGCGAATTCTGGGGCGAATACCGGGAAATCACGGCCCCGAAGCCGATCTGGGTGGAGTTGTTTTTCGTCACCACGCCGTCTTTGGGCGCCAGCGTCACGTCGCCGGCGTTCTGCTGCCCGAAGACCTGCCACCCGGCGGGATAATCGATCGCGAATCCCTGGCCCTGGTAGACCTGCCACCCGGCGGGCGCGGCGCCCGGCGGCGGCACGCTCGATCCCGGTCCGGGCGCCGGCGCCGGTGTGGCGGACTGCGCCGCGGCGGGCGTCTTCTTCACCGGAGGCGGCAGCGCGGCAACCTCTTTCTTCATGCGCGCGAACAGGCCGGTGTTGGCCGTGTACTGGCGCGGCGGCAGCGTCTTCATCTCGGCGATGATCGCCGCCTCGCGGTTCCCCGGATTGGGATGGTCGGAGAGAAACTGCAACTGCTGCCCGCCGCCGGCATTGAGCTTCTCGAAGAACTTCGCCATCTGCACCGGGTCGTAGCCGGATTCGGCCATCAGGTGGGACCCGAGCGCGTCGGCCTCGCTTTCGGCATCGCGCGAGAATTTGAGGATCACGCTGTTGCCTGCGAGTCCGAGGCCGGCTTCGGCCAGTTTGCCGGCGGTGGTTTCGCCGCCGCCGAGCATGGCGCCCAAACCCCCGGCCAGCAACTGCACGAAGTTGCCCTTGGTGGCCTCGTGCGTGCCGTGCCGCAGAATCACATGCGACATTTCGTGGCCCATGACGCCGGCCAGTTGCGCCTCGTTATCCACCGCCTTGAGCAGCCCCGTGTAGATGAACATGGGGCCGCCGGGAAGCGCGAAGGCGTTGATCTGGTCGACGTTCAACACCGTGAAGGTGAAGTTGAAACCGCTGGCCTTGGCTTCGGGCGCGGAGGCGAGTTTCTGCCCCAGGCGCTGCACGTAGTCCTGAATGAACTTGTCCTTGACGACGTCGTACTGCTCGAGAACCTGCTTGGCGTTCTGCTGCCCGATCTGGACGTCGTCCTGTTTGCTGAACAGGTTCCAACCAGGCCGCAGCGGGTCGCCCGGCCTGCGTGCCGCCCCCGCAGCGGACGCAAATGCCAGGGTGACCAAAACCACTCGCGTGCGTGTTGAAAACATAAAATATCCCCTCAAGATATAATGAAACATGCTGAAGCCCACTGAAAAGATCTGGCACAACGGACGACTCATCGATTGGAAAGATGCCACGATCCACGTACTCTCCCACGTCGTTAGCTACGGTTCCAGCGTCTTCGAGGGGATTCGCTGCTATTCGACGCCCTCGGGTCCGGCCGTGTTCCGCATCCGCGAGCACTACCGCCGCCTGCTCGACTCCGCGAAAATCTATCGCATCGAGAACGTCGGGTTCACCAACGAACAGCTTTGCGAAGCGTCGCTCGAACTGGTGCGGGTGAACAAACTGGATAGCTGCTACTTCCGTCCGATCGTGCTGCGCGGGTATGGCGACGTCGGGGTGTACGGCATCAAGAACCCGATCGAGGTCTACATTGCCTGCTGGGAGTGGGGCAAGTACCTGGGCGAGGAAGCGCTGGCGGAGGGCGTGGACGTGTGCGTTTCCAGTTGGACGCGGCTGGCGCCGAACACGCTGCCGGCACTGGCCAAAGCGGGCGCCAACTACATGAACTCGCAGTTGATCCGGATGGAAGCGTCGATCAACGGCTATGCCGAAGGCATCGCGCTCGATTCCAACGGCTACGTCAGCGAAGGCTCCGGCGAGAACATCTTCGTGGTGAGGGACGGCAAGATCCACACGCCGCCGCTGGGAGCGAGCGTTCTGCCCGGCATCACGCGCGACGCGATTCTCACGCTGGCCGGCGAACTCCACATCCCGGTGGTCGAGACCATCATCCCGCGGGAGATGCTCTACATCGCCGACGAGGTGTTCTTCAGCGGCACGGCGGCGGAGATCACGCCGATCCGTTCGATCGATCGCATCACGATCGGCGGCGGGCGGCGCGGACCGGTGGCGGAGAAACTGCAGAAGGCGTTCTTCGGCATCATCGACGGGTCGCATCCGGACACGCACGGCTGGCTCTCGTACGTGCACGCTCCGGCTGCGGTGAAGTAGGTTCCGGCAGCAGCGGCAAACACAACAAATGGGGCAGGCCATCGGCCTGCCCCACCGGTTGCGATCGACCTTACTGATTCTCTTGGAAGAGTGGACGCCCAAAACGGCTGCGCAACCACGATGACCACCTCCCCCGAGATTTGCCATCCCGGCTGCGCAACCGCCTAATGGACTCTCCTGTTTTAACGTGCCTGCGCGCTTGGCGCCAGAGAAATCGTTTCCCTTTCCACACCTTTTTTCGCCAGCGTGCGCAAGTACTTATGCGTGGTGCCGTGTGGCAAACTTGTGTATAAATCATGGAGCAGCAGAAGTGTTCGGGCCGCGACGCGATCACCGGGCAGGCGATCACGGTAACCTTCGATAGCCGCATCCGCTCGGTGGCTCCGGCAGCCGAGGGGGACGGGCCGTGGCTGGCGCCCGGGTTCATCGATCTGCAGGTGAACGGCTTCGCCGGCGTGGATTACAACGATCCCTCGGCCGCCCACGACGCCATCGCGCGCTCCCTGCGGGCGCAGTTCGCGCGCGGCACGGCGCGGCTGCTGCCCACCGTGATCACAGGGCCCAAGGACGCGATGGCCGCGTGCCTGCGGAACCTCGCCGCGGCGCGCGCGGCAGTGCCCGGTGGCGGCGCCATCGAAGGCTTCCACGTGGAAGGGCCGCACATTTCGCCCGAAGACGGAGCGCGCGGCGCGCATCCCCTGGCTTCGGTGCGTCCGCCGGATTTCGACGAGTTCCGCGGCTGGCAGGACGCCTGCGGGGGACTGGTGCGAATCGTCACGCTTTCGCCAGAGTGGCCCGGCGCACCGAAGTACATCGAACGCATCACCGCCGAAGGCGTGGTGGCGTCCATCGGGCACACCTCGGCCGGCGCGGAGCAGATTGCCGACGCGGTGAAGGCGGGCGCGACGCTTTCCACGCACCTCGGCAACGGCGCGCACCAGATGCTGCGTCGGCATCCGAATTACATTTGGGAGCAGCTTGCGGAGGACCGCCTGAGCGCGGGCTTCATCGTGGACGGCATCCATCTGGGCGGCGCGTTCCTCAAGTCCGCGCTGCGCGCCAAGGGAATCGCGCGCAGCCTGCTGGTGACCGACGCCTCCACGCCGGCGGGCGCGGCGCCGGGACGCTATATGCTGGGCGAGCAGCCAGTGGATCTCACACCGGAGGGGCGGGTCGTGCTGGCCGGTACGGACCGTCTGGCGGGGAGCGCGCTCGATATGGCGGCGGGCGTGGCGAACTTGATGCGGCTGGCCGGGCTCACGCTGGCCGACGCGGTGCGGATGGCCACGGTGAATCCGGCGTCCGCGGCACGCATCGAAGGGCGCGCGCGAGGCATTGCGGAAGGCGAGCGCGCGGACCTGGTGGAGTTCCGCTGCGCGCCGCTGGGCGCGCTGGAAATCTCCGGCGTCTGGATCGCGGGCGAGCGCGTGGTTTAGCGCAGGCTGTGGCGTTCACTCTCGCGCGGCTGTAGGCTGTAGAGGATGCCGACCCGTCGCCGCACATTCCTTCAGCAACTGGCGCTCGCCGGAGCCGCCGCACAGACACCCGGAGCGGGCGCGCAGACGCAACCCTCCGCCGCGAGTGCCGCCGCCGCGACGCCCGAGATCGCCTTCCCGCGCGTCTTCACCGGGCGCCATTTAAAGATGATCGCGTTTCCTCTGGGCGGAGTCTGCGCCGGATCGATCTCGCTCGGCGGGCGCGGGCAGTTGCGCGATTGGGAGATCTTCAACCGGCCGGACAAGGGCAACGCGCCGAACTACGCGTTCCCCGCGATTTGGGCCCAGACGGGGCGGCGCAAGCCGGTGGCGCGCGTGCTCGAATCGCGCATTCAGCCGCCGTACGAAGGGTCCAGCGGGTTGGGCACGCGCAGCGCGCCGGGCCTTTCGCGGCTGGCTTCGGCGACCTTCACGGGCGAATACCCGCTGGCGCGAATCGACTTCGCCGATGCCTCGCTGCCGGTGCGCGTCTCGCTCGAAGCCTTCTCGCCGTTCATCCCGCACGAGCCCGACGATTCCGGCCTGCCGGTGGCGACGCTGCGCTATCGCGTGACCAATCCGGGCGCGGCGCCGGCCAAGGTGGCGATCTCGTGGGCGATCGACAACCCCACGGGAACGGCGCCGGGATCGGACACGCGCGTGAACGATTACCGCGCGTCGGCGCGCCTGGCCGGGCTGTACATGCACAATCCCGGCCTGCCCGCGGACGATGCGCTGAAGGGCAGCTTCCTGCTGGCCGCGCTCGATCCCGGCGAAGCGCGCGTGACGTATCTGCGCGGCTGGCAGCGCGACCGCTGGTGGAACTCGCCCATGCTGTACTGGGATGATTTCACGGCAGACGGCGAACTGGGTCCCGAACCGGCGGTGCGCAACGGCGTGGGCGCGCTCTGCCTGGGGCGCACGCTGGCCCCCGGCGCGCACGCCGATTTCACGTTTCTGCTGGCGTGGCATTTCCCCAACCGCACGCCGCGGCGCTGCGGGTGGAGCGCGCCAAAGGGCGACGAAGACACCGTGATCGGCAACTGGTACACCACGCGCTTCGCCGACGCCTGGGCGGCCGCGGAGTACGCCGCCGAGCGCCTGCCCGATCTCGAAAAGAAGACGCGCCGCTTCGCCGCCGCGCTGAGGGAATCCACCGTGCCCGGCGCGGTCCGCGACGCGGCCAGCGCGAATCTCTCCACGCTGGCGACGCAGGTCTGCTTCCGCACCGCCGACGGCGAGTTCCACGGCTTCGAAGGCGCCAACGATCACGGCGGCTGCTGCCACGGAAGCTGCACCCACGTGTGGAACTACGAGACCGCCACCGCCCACATCTTCCCCACGTTCGCGCGCTCGCTGCGCGCCACCAGCTTCGGCTACGACCTGGACGCCGCCGGCGCGCTGCATTTCCGCGAGAACCTGCCGCACAAGCAGCCGCTATGGGGCTTCGCCGCCGCCGACGGGACCATGGGCCAGATCCTGCACGCGTACCTGGATTGGAAGCTGAGCGGCGACACGGACTGGTTGCGCGGACTGTGGCCCGGCATCAAGCGCGCGCTCGAATTCGCCTGGGTGCCGGGCGGGTGGGACGCCGATCGCGACGGCGTCATGGAAGGCGTGCAGCACAACACCTACGACGTGGAGTTCTACGGACCGAACCCGCTGTGCGGCATCTACTACCTGGGCGCGTTGCGCGCGGGCGAAGAGATGGCACGCGTGGTGGGCGACACCACGTCCGCAGCCGAATACCGGCGCCTGTTCGAGAGCGGCAGCAAGTGGATCGACACCAATCTCTTCAACGGCGAATACTACGTGCAGCACATCCGCGGCGCGGCCAAGGACAGCATCGCGCCGTCGCTGCGCAGCACCATGGGATCGGAGGACACGGAGAATCCGCAATACCAGGTGGGCAAGGGTTGCCTGCTGGACCAGTTGATCGGCCAATATCTCGCCGACGTCGCCGGGTTGGGTCCCTTGGTCGCGCCGGCCAATATCCGCAAGACCATGGCCTCCATCTACCGTCTCAACTACAAGCGCTCGCTGGCCGACCACGATACCGTGCAGCGCACTTACGCGCTGAACGACGAGGCGGCACTGGTGGTGTGCGATTACGGCAAAGCGGAGCGCCCGCGCATCCCGTTCCCGTACTACGCCGAATCGTGGACCGGCCAGGAGTATCTGGCCGCGGCGCAGATGATGTTCGCCGGGCTGGTGCGGGAGGGCGTGGAGTGCTACCGCAACACGCGTTCCCGTTACGACGGCGAAAAGCGCAATCCCTGGAACGAGCCGGAGTGCGGCCATCATTACGCGCGCGCCATGTCGTCGTGGAGCGGGCTGCTGGCGCTTTCCGGATTCCGCTATCACGGCGGGGAACAGGCGGTGGAGATCGCCGCGCCGGCGGGGCATCGCTGCTTCTGGGCCACCGCCACCGGATGGGGCACGTTCCAGGTGAGCGCGGCGGGCGCCGCGATTCACGTGGATCACGGCACGCTGGCGGTGAAATCCTGCACGGTGAACGGGAAGAGATCGAGGCCGGAGAAGACACTGCGCGAGGGCGAGGATCTGCGGGTGTGAAGCGGCCGCTGGTGGCGATCGTCGGTGGATTTCTGGGGGCGGGGAAGACGACCCTGATTCTGAAGGCGGCGAGGGTGCTGGCCGGGCGCGGGGCGCGGGTGGCCGTGGTGATGAACGATCAGGGCGGCGATCTGGTGGATGCCGAGTTGGCGCGGCGCCACGGCGTGGCCGCGGACGAAGTCGCCGGCGGCTGCTTCTGCTGCCGCTTCCCGGATCTGGTTACGGCGCTGGAGCGCATGGAGGAGCGGGGCGCGGAGGTGATCTTCGCCGAAGCCGTGGGCAGTTGCACGGACCTGGTGGCGACCACGCTTGGGCCGCTCTTGCGCGATTGGGGGCATCGCTTCCGCGTGGCTCCGCTCACGGTGCTGGCGCACGGCAGGCCCGAAGGCGCCGAACTGGAGTTTCTCTTCGAACAGCAGGTTGCCGAAGCCGACCTGGCGATCGATCGCACGGTGGACGTGGAGTGGTGGCTCGGGGAACTGTTGCGCGAAGGAGTGGCGGCGGGGCGGCACCCGATCTCGGTGGATTATGCGCGCTACGCCGAGGCCGAGGCGGCGCTGGGGTGGCTGAACGCGCGAGTGGCGATTCGCCCGCGGCCCGCGCTTTCGCCGGCGCTGGTGGTGGGGCCGCTCATGGACGCGCTCGACGAAGAGCTTTCAGCGGCGGGTGTGCGCATCGTGCATTTGAAGATGATGGATCAATGCGAGTCGGGCTACGTGAAGGCGGCGCTGACGGCGAACGGGCGGGAGCCGGCGGTGGAAGGCGTGCTGGACGCTTCGCCGGCGCGCGAGCATGAACTGCTGATCAACCTGCGGGCGCTGGGCGCGCCGGAGGTGCTCAGGGAAATCGTCGGGCGCGCGCTGGAGGCACGGCGCGCGGAATGGCGCGCGCTGGAGGCGTTCCGTCCGGCGGCGCCGGTGCCGTATCACCTGGGCGGGCGCGCGTTCCCGGTCTAGTGCAGCAGGAAGATGGCGATCCAGACGATGAAGAGGAAGGCGGCGGCGGTGCCGAGCATCATCCAATGGAACGCGTCCGGCTTCTGGCGCGGCGCGGCGATGCGCTGCGGCACAGCGAAAGGCGCGGCCGCGGCGCCCTCTGTCTGAGGAGCCGGGGCGGCGGCGACGGCCGGGGCCGCTTCCGCCGCGGGAGCCGCGGGTGCGGCCGGCGCCGGAATGGTCACGACGGATACGGGTTCGCTGACGCGAGGCGGTGCGACAGCCGCGGCTTCGGAGATCATGCCGGCGACGGCCCACAGGTCGGCCTGCAACTTCGGGTCCGGGCCGGGCGCGGGGGCTTCGCCTGCAGCGGGGGGTTCGGGTGCCGGGGCCGCGATGGCGGCGGGCTCGGTGGCCAGGGCTGGGGGCGCGGCGAGCAGGAGCGGCGCGGGCGCGGGGCTCCCGGCGGCGTGCTGTAGCGCGGTCTCCGGAGCCACCATGCGTGCGACGGGTTCCGGTTCGGCCGTGGGCAGCGCAGCGGTTTCCGGGGAAGGCGCGGGGGTGCCGGTTGCGGGTTCGATGAGGTCGAGGGCGAGGGCGAGCGCGAAGGAATGTGAGGGCTCGGCTTCGGGTGCGGGCGCGGGTGCGGCAGCGGCGACGGCGTGAGTGACTGGCTCAGGTTCGACGGCGGGCTCCGGCTCGGCCGCGAGGGGCTCGGGCTCGGCGGCGGGCGCGACTACGGTGTGAGCGACTGGCTCTGGTTCGACCGCGGGTTCAGGCTCGGCGGCGAGGGTGGCGACCGGCTCGGGCTCGGTGGCGGGCGCGACTACGGTGTGAGCGACGGGCTCGGGTTCGACGGCGGGTTCCGGCTCGGCCGCTGGGGCGGCGAGGGGCTCGGGCTCGG
>JAFDVU010000108.1 GCA_018268835.1 Acidobacteriota bacterium
CTGCGCTCCCATCCCACGCGCTGCGAGAACAAGGCCAGCATCACCATCACCACCACGATCACCAGGGCCATCGGCACCAGCCACGTCGGACGGCGCGCGATGTCCTCAAACGTCTTGCCCGGCTCGAAGAAGATGCCGCCGATACGGGCGGCTTCTCCCATGCCCCGGGGCTCTTCCACGGGATTCATCGGTTCCGGTGTCATACCGCAAGGATTGTAGCCGAAGCGAGGCCCGGCGGGAAGGTGGAAAATGCGGGTATGGGCAAAGGGGATTGTTACAATCGGGGGTTGCCCCCTCCCAACGACGCCCAATCGTTCTCCGTCAAGCGCGCCCAGGTGGAGTTTCACAACTTCGCCTCGCTGGGCGAGCCGGAGCGCGCCATCGCCGGGTACCTCGACGAAAACCGCCGCCGGGGAACGATTATCCGGGGGCATCGCGATTTTCTGGGCGCGATGTCTCCGTTCCTCGAAATCGGCGCCAACGCCGGGCACACCAGCTACATGCTGGCCAACGAATTCGCCGGCGACGGCTTCGCGCTCGATATCTCCGCCGACGCCCTGCGCCACGGGATCGCGCTGATGGACCGCTGCGGCTTCCGCCGGGCGCCGGTGCGAATCGCCGGTGACGCCGTGAACCTGCCGTTTCGCGACAACTCGATCCGCTTCGTGATGGCCTGCCAGGTGCTCAGCCAGTTCATGAACATCGAGAGCGTGTTCCTGGAAGTGAAGCGCGTGCTGGCGCCCGGCGGCGTGTTCCTGTTCACGGAAGAGCCCCTCCGCCGCCCGCTCAGCCTGCGCCTCTACCGCGCACCGTACCCCGAGCGCATGAAGCCGTGGGAGCGCAAGCTCTTCGATTGGGGCCTGCTCGGCTACCTGGCGCGCGACGTGATCGGCGCCGAGCAGGAGGAGAGCTTCGGCATCCGGCAGAACCATCGCATGTACCTCGCCGACTGGCACAAGCTGATCACGCGCCACTTCGCCGCGCAGCGCTACGTCGTGTTCGCCCCGCAGCGCGGATGGGGCGAGCGCATCGTCAAGAGCGTGGTGCGCACCGACTGGCGCACGGCCCGCCTGCTCGGCGGCACCCTGGCCGCGTTCTGCCGCAAGCAGGGCGACGCCGCGCCGGCGACCGCCGTGGACCGCTTCGAGGATTTCCTGTGCTGCCCGGACTGCCACGGCGCGCTCACCCGCGATGCCTCCGCCGCGCTGGCCTGCTCCTGCGGCTACCGCGCCCCCTGCGAAGGCGGGGTCTACAACCTGCTGCCCGCCGCCCTGCGCGCCGAACTCTATCCCGGCGACCGCGAGGACGCGATCGACTTCTCGCTCCCCGGCCACGAAGCCCGCCTACGCGAAGGCTGGGACGAGCTTGAGGGCGACTTCGGCAACAAGTTCCGCTGGATCGCGGGCCGCGCCACCGCCGTGCTCCGCCGCGTGCGCCCGGGCCCGCTGCGGCTGCGCGTCCGCGGCTACGCCCACGAAGCCCAGTTCGCGGCCGGCGACCCGGTGGTGGAACTGCGCGTCAACGGGGAGCGCGTGACGCGGCAGTCGCTGGATCGCGTGGGACTTTTCATCGTGGAAGCGGACATCCCCGATGCGGAAGAGTACGAAATCGAGATTCAGGCCTCCCCGACCTTCACCTGGCCCGACGACGACCGCGTCTTCAGCGTGAACATCTCGATGCTCCGCCTGGTGGGCAGGGAATAATCGCAAAATTCCGGAACTACGCGGGTATCGATGGCGTATCTAGCTGCTTAGGAGGACCCCATGCGCGCAAGGGCTGCTTTCATTCTGATTCCCGCGCTCGCCGTCCTGACCGGCTGCGAGTTCGACGATTTTGGCGGTTCGGCCAACTACCACGAGGACTTCCACTACAACTACCCGATGAAGGCCGGCGGCCGGCTCAACGTCGAAGGCTTTAACGGCAGCGTGGAGATTACCGCGTGGGACCAGGACGCGGTGGATATCAGCGGCACCAAGTCCGCGCGCTCGGATGCGGCGCTGGCCAACATCCGCATCGACGTGGATCACCAGCCCGACGCGGTCACCATCCGCGCCACCCGGCCCACCGAACGCAACGGGAATTACGGCGTCCAATACGTGATCAAGGCACCGCGCGGAACTGTGCTGGACCGGATCACAACGTCCAACGGATCGATCCGCGCGGCGGACTTCGCCGGACCCGCCACGCTGCACACCTCAAACGCCTCGGTTCACATCAACGGGCTGAAGGGGGACGCGCGCATCGAGACCAGCAACGGGTCGCTCGAGCTGAACGACATCACCGGCATGGTGAACGGACACACATCGAACGCCGCCATCCGCGGCCGCGGCTTCCGCGGCGAACTCGACCTGACCACGTCCAATGGCGGAGTGGACCTGACGTTGGACAGCACGCCCACCGGATCGATCAAAGTTCACACCAGTAACGCCGGCATCACACTGCGGGTGCCGGGCTCGGTCAACGCGAGGCTGACCGCCAGCACCAGCAACGGCTCGATCTCCTCCGATTTCGATATGGATTCGCAAGGCGACCGGGAGCGCCACCACGTGGACGCCACACTCGGCCGCGGAGGTCCGCTGCTCGACCTGCAGACGTCGAACGGAGGCATCAAACTTCTGCGCCAGTAAAAGGGGGGAGTGGCGGGGCTTCCACGGCGCGGGTAGCGCTCAGAACATCCGGTCCTGCTTCTTCAGATTCCCCAGGGTGGTGCCGATGTTGGCCACCGCGAAAGCCACCCGGAACTGGTTTTCGCTGCGCGTGCCGATGTTGAAACGGTGGATCTGCAGGCTGAGGCCGCAGCAATCCGTGTTGTAGGTGATCTGCGACGTGGTGTACTGCATGAAGCCCTCCCGGTAATCGTAGATCGCCTCAAAGCCGGCGCTGATGCCCTTGTGATTGGCGTCGCCGAAGCCGATGCGTCCGCGGAACTGGTTGGCCGGCGCGGCGAGCGTGGGATCGGTGTGCACGGAGTTGTGCCCCGCGCTGATGAAGTACTGGCGGATGCGGTAGTCCACGTTCAGCGAGGTATCCACTACGCCGCGCCCGCCCTGCGGTTCGTAATCCGCCTGCCACTGGACGGCGAGGCCGTTGATGGGGCTGGCCCGCACCAGGCTGACCACGGGCGAGGCGCTACGCGGCCCCACCAGGAACGCGTATGCCGCCAGGTCGGCGCTGCTGGCCACCACGTTGCGCACCCCGCTGACCAGCGCGCCACCGAAAGTCGGATCGAAGTAGCGTTTCTGAAACAACTCCCAGGTGAAGATTTCATCCACCGAATCGCCGCGCTTGGCGTAGATCCGGTTGGCCAGCGAGATCAGCAGTTCGTTGGTATTGCTCTGCAGGTCGTTTTCATCGAAGCGGATGAATCGTTCGTAATCGGCGCCGATCCCGGTGACGTAGCGGTAGGTGAGGCGCGGTTCGATGACGTGCTTCAACTTGTCGCCGAAGACCGTTTTGCGGTTGAAGACCCGCTCCAGCGAGGGCAGCACGATATCGAGCGAGAAATCGCGCGAACTGCGCACGATGTTGGTGCCGATGGTGTGGAACCGGTCCTGGTACGGCGTCTGCGCTTCGCCGTAATACGTCTCTTCGAGGCCGAAGCTCGGGATCAGGTGGATGTGGGCGAAGGAGAACGATCCGGTGACGTGCGGAGACACGCTGGAGCGGTTCATGAATTGCGCCGTCTGGAAGTTGTCGATCAGGGTGGTGTTGGCGCTGTTGAACACCGGTTGGGAGCGGTACAGCAGCCCGCTCGAGGATTCGAAGCTGAAGTAGAAGGGCAGGTTGGCGAAGATCGGCCGGTCGCGCCCGGTGAACTCGGCTTCCGGCAGCTTGCGGATGGTCACCGCGTTCTTCACGTAGTTGGGCTCGGTCCCGCCCGTCGGAACGATCGGGATCTCCGAGGACTGGAAGTTCTCCAGGCGGGAAAAGATGATGTCCAGCGTGTTCGACCGGAAATCCTTATTGACGAAGCCGACCGAGTGAATTTCGCTGGCGATGGCCTCGTTGTAACTCATGCTCCACTCCTGCCGGAAACGGAAGGAGGTGATGTAGTTGATGTTGGCCACCGCGGTCCAGCCGTTGCCCAGGTCGCTCTTTCCGGCGGCCAGCAGGCTCAGCCCGCTGAACTTCTGCGGCGGATTCCCGCTGTTTTTGAGGCCCCGGTCCTGGGCGCCGTAGAGGATGATGTCGTAATCGGTGCCCGCCCGCGGTTTGCCGCGAATATCCGCCTGGTGCACGAAGCCGCGCTCCGGGAAAATCTGCGCCACGTAGGTGGCGTCGTAGGAGCGGTTGATGGCCCAGAAGTAGCCGACGTGGAACATGGGGCCGCGGCGCGAACTGTTGCCGAGCATGGGGAGCAGGAATCCGCTCTTGCGCGGAATCTTCTCGAGCGAGTGGTAGAAGTACGGCGTGTAGAAGATCGGGAAGCGGCGTAGCAGAAACGTGGCGTGGCGCGAAACCGCCTGCTGTCCGGGCACGATTTCGAAGGTCCGCCCGCGCAGCCGCCACCACGGCCGCGGCAGCTTGCAGTTGGTGATGAAACCGTCGTGCAGGATGTACTTCGTGCCCAGGCGTTCGGCCCACTTGCCTTCGAAGTGGAAGGGGTTGTCGCTCACCAGCGTCCCCGGCCGCGCGATCACCTTGGGGTGAGTCTCGCCCTTGACGTTGTAAAAGGTGCCCTTCTTATCGTCCGTGTTGTAGTCGGCGCGGTCGGCCCAGAGTTGTTCGTTCCTCTCGAAATCGTGGAAGTACACGTTGCCGCGGGCGTGGGCGTCCCCGGAATCCTCGTCGTAATCCACTTCCAGGGCGCGGAGCAGCATGCTCGAGTCTTCGATTTCCACAGGCAGTGCCAGCGTCCCGCGCAGTTTGTACACGCTGCCCACCTTCTCCTCGGTCACCGCGCGGAAGCTCCATTCGCCCAGGGACAGAGACTTGGGAGGAATCGCCGGCGCGGCCCCTTCCTGCGCCCGCAAATTTGCTCCGGAAAGTACAAGGAGAACGGCTAAAACCAGTCCAAACAACGATCTGTGACGAAAAATGTACGTATTACTAGAAGATTTCTCTTGTAGATGGTGATTCCGTGTGTTAAGAACAATGATGGAAGATAGCAGGTGAGGCCCCAATCGATGAAGCTAACACACTTCCCGGGGGGATGTTGCCTGCCGCAGTGCGGAAACTTGCGATGACCTGTCCCTATTGTGGTACCCGGAACGATGACAACGAGCACCGCTGTATGCGGTGCGGCCGGAGGCCGGGGGATACCCTGATGGCATCCTCGACCCCGGTCATGACAGGCGCGACGGCGCCCCGGCTGCAGCCGGTGGCCCAGTTGCACATTCAAAACGACCGCGAAGCGACCGCCGAACGCGCCGCCCCCGATCTGGCCAAGGCATATCAGAAGTCCCTGTTCGACGACCGCAAGGTGCTAACCTTTCCACAGGCGGCTCCGCCCAAGGCGGCGCGGACCCGCGCGGTGGAGACGGCGCCGCGTCCCAAGAAACCCCGTCCGGCGGTGGAAGGCCAGGGGCAGCTTGACTTCCTGCCGTCCGCTCCCGCCAAGCCCCGGCAGTTGGGTACAACCGTGGATGCGGTAATCTTCTGCGAATTTCCGGTCGCCACCCCGATGCACCGCGCCGTGGCGGCGCTGGTGGATTGGGCCCTGGTGACCATCGGTTACGGCCTGTTCGTGGGTCTGTTCCTGCTCCTCGGCGGACAGATCGCGTTCGCCAAAACGGATCTGGCCATGTTCGCGGGGATGTTTCTGCTGGTCGGATTCACTTACGGGATGCTGTTTGCCGTAGCCGGCACGGAGACCGTGGGGATGCGCGCCGTGCGCCTGCGGCTGACCACGTTCGACGGCTTCCCGCCGGACCAGCGGCAGCGGCTGGTGCGCTTCTGCGGCGCCTGCATGACGCGCTGCACGCTGCTCGGCCTGTTGTGGTGCCTGGCCGACGAAGAGAGCCTGGCCTGGCAGGACCACATCTCGCGCACGTTCCCCACGCCGGACGATACCGGCAGCGTGATGATCCGCCGCGTGTGATTCCGCGCCGCCCTCAGGCGACCTGGAACACCGCGTCCTCGGCGAATTCGAAGATTTCCTCGTCGAAGAGGTATTGCGTCACCTGTACGCGAAACCAGCGGTGAACGCTGAGCGTCGCCTCGTGGATGGCCTCGTCGTGTTCGGCGCCGCAGATCGCGCATTCGGCCTGAGGGAACTCGAAGGATTCCGGCATTTCGCCTCCTGACTGGAAGCAGCGTTTTCGGATAACACTATCCAGTACTCTGGCAAGGATAATTCCCCAGTGCGCGTTCCACAAGATTGGTAGTGGACAACGCGTCCCCGTGTACCCCAGGCTGCGCGATGATACTGACGAAAGTTAACCCGGCCGGGGGAAACGAGGCCGGCGGTGCCATCCCTCAGGCGTAGCAGCGGACCTCGAAGATGCGCGCCAGCGCGTCCCCGTTGGTGGCATGCACCGCCACGCGCACACTGGCCGCTTCCACCGGCGCGAAGCGGTGGCGGCGCAGCCGCTGGAAGTTGCCCGTCACGCTCGCCAGCACCACTTCGGAGCCGTCCGCCGTGCGCGCGACCACGTCGTAATCGCGTGCCGTCTCCGGCTGCGGCGCGCGCAGCAGGTTCACGTTCTGCGACTCCTGCGCGCTCAGGGTGAGCTGGCGTTTGAAGCCGGAATCGAACGTGATCTGCACTTCGGCGATCCGCCGCGGACGTTCCCAGGCGAGTTCGATCCACGCCGGCGCCGGCGCGGCCCAGTGGTGGTACTCCGCCGGATCCCCGCGCTTGTCCGGAATGTCGCGCGTGTAGCCGTCCAGGATCAGCGCGGCGCGCGCCGGACCGTCCTCGGCGGATGCCGCGACCTTCGCGCGGCGCGCCAGGTCGTCCGCATCCTCGTTGCGCGCGTGCTTGATGGTCTGGTCGTCGCGCAGCAGGCGCTGCCGCAGTCGCGCTACCAGCCGCGGATCGCCCGCCAGCGCGCGCGGCGGGATCCCGGCGTCGGCGCACATCGCCGCCGCGGTTCCGATCGCCTGCCCCTCCACCGCGCAGGTGGCCATCACCCGCGACGAAGTGAACGCCACGTAACTGGCGCTGATGTTGCGCCCCGCCATCCACAGGTTCGCGATGTTGCGGCTGTAGAGCGAGCGCAGCGGGATGTCGTACACCTCCGGCGGCCGCACCGTGGTGTTGGGCGGCAGGTCGGGCCGGTCGAAGCCCTCCGGCGGATGGGCGTCCATCGCCCACCCGCCGATGGCCACCGCGTCGTCGAACCGCCCGGACATGAGGTCCTGCTGTGTGAGCACGTGGTCGCCGGTGAGCCGGCGGCTGCCGCGCTTCCCGGGCATCATCCCCACCCAATCCATCGCCCAGTAGCGCGAATCCGGACATGCCCCGGAGTTCTTGATGTAGTCCCACACGCCCATCACGATGCTGAGCAGTTCGAAGCGGATGCGTTCGTTGTCCGCGATGATGTCCTTGTCCCCGCCCCACTCGATCCACCAGTAGCCGTACTCCCAGGAATTGATCGAGCGGTGGAGCAACTGCTCCCGGGTGATCTTGCGCGCCCACGCCGGCGCAGTGAAGGGCATCGGCTGGTGGTAGAGGCGCGAAGTGAACAGGATGCTGGAGCCGAGCGTGCGATTATCGGGCTGTTCCGGCGCCAGCGATTCGCCGTATTCGGCGCGGGCTTCGCGCCCGGTGCGCATCTCCGCTCCGGCCTCCAGACCGAGGCGGGAATCTCCCGTGCAGTCGCAGTACATCTTCGCGCGGATGCGGTAGAGGTGCTCGCTCTTGTCGCAGCGCGCGGCCGCTTCCACAATGCGCCCGTCTTTCACCGTCGCCGCGTAGAGAGCCGTTTCGAGCAGCAGGGTGATGTTGGGCTCGCTGACGACCTTGTCGTAGAGCAGCAGGTCCCACAACTCCCAGCAGCGCTGCGGGTTGTTGACCGCGTCGGCCAGCCGCAGTTCTTCGAGGATGCCGCCCTCGCGCCACCCCGGCCGCCCGGTGTGCTGGTTGGCGCCCACCACGTGCATCTTGACTTCACTCGAGGAGTTGCCGCCCAGCCGCGAGCGGTCCTGCACCAGCACGACCCGGGCGCCGTGCCGCGCAGCGGCGATGGCCGCGCACACGCCCGCGAGTCCGCCGCCGGCCACCAGTACGTCCGCATCGAGGGCGACCTCGCGCATGTGCCGCTCGCCGCGCGCGAACGGCGCGTCCGCCGGAGCCGCGCGTTCGAAATCCGGGCGCGGGGGCGCCGTGGTCTGCGCGGGAGCCTCGCCCGCAAGCACGATGAGCGAGTAGCCCCCCAGTCCCGCCCGTTCGAAAAATTCCCGCCGGTTCACGGGACTATTTTACGCGCAACGCGGGAGGCCCGGCCGCGAGGGGCCCTGGCAGCGCGTGGAACGAGCCGGTCGCTGAACAGGTGTCGGGTTCGCCGGCCAGGAGCATTGGCCCGCAGGATGACGGCGGCGATTGCCCGTGTCGTCGGGGTGCGGGGCGGGGTAGCAATTCGCGAAACTCGGCGATGAGGCCGGCATCCTTATCGACCGCGGCCAGCAGGCCGGTGGTGACGAACAGGTAGTTTCCGCGCCAAAAGATCAGCGGTTGCGCCGCGTACAGGGGCAGCACCGCCGGGGGCGCATCCGGACCGGTGGGACGCGCTCTGTGGTAGGCCTGCGTCAAGTAGGTGGCCAGCTTCTGGTCCGCATATAGCGGAAGCCTTGAGCCTTGAGGAGCCGGCACAAACCGCATCGCCTCCAATTCGATGGCGCACCCTGGCGCGGCGGTAGGCGGTTCGGCGCGGTTCGGCGGACCGGACAGTTTCCAACTCAACGCCCACAAAGCGAGCAGCCAATGCACTTGTGCCGCCTCAAGTGACGTATCGGCCGCAAAATGCAATCCGATTATCGTTTAAGATCTGGATATGACACGCCGCGACCTCATGAGGCTTGCCGCCGCCGCGGTGGCGAGCCCGGCCATCGTCCCCGCGCAATCCGCCGGACGGCTGCCCATCGCCGTCTCCACGCTGGGCTGCCCCAAGTGGGACTGGAACACCATCGTCAGGAACACTTCCGGGTGGGGCTTCGCCGCGCTCGAAATGCGCGGCATTCAGGATCAGATGGACCTGCCGAAGTGCGCCGAGTTCAGCGGCACTCGTCTGAAGGGCACGCAACGGGATCTCGCGGCCGCCGGTCTGCACATCTCCGATCTCGGCGCCTCCGCGCAGATGCACGAACCCGATCCGGTCAAGCGCGCCAAGCACATGGATGAGGCCCGGCGCTTCATCGATCTCGCCCACGAGTTGGGCACGCCGTATGTCCGGGTCTTTCCGAACCAGTTCGTGCCCGGCGAGGACAAGCAGGTGACGTTCGCCCGCATCAGCGCGGGGCTGCATGAACTCGGCGAGTACGCGCGGCCGGCCGGCGTGACCGTCATCGTCGAATCCCACGGCGAATTCCGCCGCGGCGAGGACCTCATCCCGATTCTGGAAGGCGCCAAGTCGAAGAACGTGGCCTTTCTCTGGGACGCCCACCACACCTGCGTCGAAGGCGAGAAGCCGGCGGACACCTACGCGCAACTCGGCAAGTACACGCGGCACACTCACCTGAAGGACTCGCTGCCGATCGCCGGAAAACCCAAGGAGGATCGCCACTACGTGCTCACCGGGACCGGGGAGATTCCAGTCAAGGAGACGGTGGCGGTGCTGGTGCGCAACGGCTACAAAGGCTATTACTGCTTCGAGTGGGAAAAACGCTGGCACCCGGAGATCGACGAACCCGAAGTTGCGTTTCCGCACTATGCCCGGACCATGCGGCAGTACCTGGCGGACGCGGGCTTCAAGGCCTAAGGAAGTAACTTCCCGGCCGGCGGTGCACCCCCGAAAATCCACGCGACTCCGACCGCGTTCGCCACGACGGCTGTGGGATCGATGCCGGCTTTAGTGAATTCCTTCAGCAGACGGTGGAGTTTGCGGTGCAGTGCCTTGGGTTGAATCGGTGCGCTCGCGCTCTCCTGGCGATCGCGTGGGCAGGGGACTGTCCGCGGTCGCAGGTCAAAACTAGGGTCACGGCCCCGCGCTTGCGGTGTGCCTTGGCAGATTCCGGTTCGATCCAAAGGTCGGCCGGAGGCCGACGCTACCATGCTGCCTCCGCCGCCGGGGACCGCGACCGGCGGGGCGCATCGTTGAAACCGTCATTGGCGCGCGACCGCCCAGGCAAGGCCGTCGGGGCCGGGGCCGCTCGGGATGCGGGCGCTGATGTTCCAGGTGCCGAGGTCGATTACCGCAACCGAATTCATGGGGCCCACGGAGACAAACGCCCGGTGGCCGCCGGGGTCCATCTGAATCCCGGCCGCGCGGCCGCCGAGCGCGATTTTTCTGGCCACGGTGCGCGATGCGGCATCGAGCACGAAGAGGTCATCGCCGCCGAGGTCGGAGATGAGGGCGTACTTACCGTCGGGCGTGAACTTCAGGCGGTTGGCGGCGTGAAAGGGCACGTTCACGGTGCGGACCACCTTCTTCTCCGCCACGTCGACGATTGAAACCGAGGCGTCCTGGGCATTGGCCGCCCAGAGTTCTTTCCCGTCCGGAGAAAGATCGAAGCCTTCGGCGCCGCGGCCGACCGGAATCACCGTGACGTTCCAATCGGGACCGCCGAAGCCCGGGCCTCGTCCGCGACCGCCGGGCGGTGGAGGGCCTCCGGGAGGAGGACCGCCAGGCGGTGGACCACCGGGTCCGCGGCCGGCGCCGGCCGACTGTTCGATCATGCAGAGGGTTGCCGAAGCCACGTTGGAGGTGAAGATCCGCTTGCCGTCCGGCGAGACGATCACCATGTGGGTGCGGTTCTGGCCGGTGCCGAGCACCCAATCCACCTTTCCGGAGGCGGGATCGTAGCGGCCGATCACCTTGGCGCCTTCGGCGGTGAAGTAGACCTTGCCCTGCGCTACGGTCAGACCATGGGGCCTGGTGAGGGCGCCGAGGTCGACGGGTGTCAGGGCTTTTTGCGCCGCTAGGTCGACCACGGAGAGCGTGCTGGCGGCGCCGTTGCCCTGGGTGTAATTGGAGATGTAGGCCAGGCGTCCATCCGCCGAAGCGACGACCTCGTGAGGATCCGGGCCGGAGGGCACATGCCCCTTCACCTGGAGTGTGGCCGCGTCCACGATCGCCAGCGTGTTGTCTCCCTTGTTGAGGACCAGCAGCAGGGAAGCGGCATGCAGCCAGCAAGCCCCGCCGAGGATACAGATCAGCGCCCGGCCGGTGAGGCCCGGATATCGGCTCATAGTGGTAGGAGCATATCACAGGGGCGGCGGCGCTACTTTTGGGGAATCAGCGGGCGCTGGAGGGGAGGTCGAGTTCGCGGTCCCCGCACTGAAACTGCTGGACATTTTTCCTATCCTGCTGGTCATGCGGACTTGATTTGGGGGTCTGAAATATTTGAAATTCTCAATTTTCCGTCGCAGTGATGCAGCCGTGCCGGCGGGATCATCCTGGCGCAAAGACGGGTAATCGAACCCCCTTTTCCACGGGGGGACGAAGTCGACCAACGTTAGTATTTCCGCTATAGCCAAAATTGAATCTTGCCGGCCCTGGGGTAAGTACCCGATAATCTGGTCGAGTTGGCAGGAATGAAGGATACCACCCCTCTCGTTGATGACGGGGTTCGAACAGTCGGCGGTGCGGAGATGGCTGGAGCACTGGAGACCAGCGGGTTGCTTTGTCCGGACTCGGTCGAGGATGCCGAGAGCGGGGGCTACCGGGAGTTGTTCGAGCGAAGTCCACTGTCCATGTGGGTTCGCGACGTCAACTCGCTCCGGTTTCTCGCGGTCAACCAGGCGGCCATCGACTGCTATGGGTACTCTCGGGAGGAGTTCCTGGAGATGACCGTCAGGGACATCCTGATCCCCGAGGATGTCTGCCGGTTCGCCGCCGGTTACACGGCCTGCGACTCGGCGGAAGCCGCAGTTCCGAGCGACTGGCGGCATCGCACGAAAAGCGGGCGGATCTTCGACGTAGAACTCAGCAGGAGCCCGGTGACCTTTCAAGGCCGGGCCGCCGTGATGGTGGTCGCAAAAGACATTGCCAAGCGGCGACAGAGCGAGATCCTCCTCAAGCTGCGTTACGACCTGTCCCGGCTGATGACGGAGAATTCCGGCGACATTGCCGAAGCAGCCCTTCAGTTGCTGACAGAATCGCTTGGCTATCAAGCCGCCGAACTATGGCTGCGGGATCCCGGGTCGGGAACCTTCCATATTGGCTCCAGTTGGGAGGGACCAGGCAACGATGTGCGCGATTCCTACCCTATCCCAGGGTCTGCGACGAAGGCGGATTGCGGGACGCCTTACGTTCGCGGGTGTTGCGAACCGTGCTGGACGCCGGATGCGGGGGACCACCCGCGCGGGCAGTTCCAACGAGGCGGGGCGCGGCAGCCCTTTGCGTTGCTGGAGGTTCCCATCAAAGCAGATAGCCGGGTGATCGGCGCTTTGCTCTTGTTTGCCAGGCAACAGGCGTCCCCGCCGTCGGGGGTTAAGGACGCCCTGCTCGATGTCGGCTCCCTGATGGGGCAATATGTGGCGCGTCGCGAGGCTGAACGGCAGAGCCGGCAGGCAGAAGAAGAGTTTCGCGCCCTGTTCGAAGAAGCCCCGCTTCCCTACCATGAAATCGATTCGCACGGTCGAATTGTGCGGGTGAACCACGCCGAGTGCCAACTCCTGGGTTTCCAACCCAGCGAAGTGATTGGGCAACCGGTTTGGCGGTTCGTCAGTGCCGCGGACCGGGAGGCCAGCGAAACCGCAGTACGTGCCAAACTCCGGGGGAACGTTGATCCCAGGCCATTTGAGCGACGTTATACCAGGGCCGACGGCCGGGAATTCGTATTTCAGATGCACGAGAGTGTGATCTGGAGCGGTACCGGGAAGGTCGCTGGGATCCGAACCGCGATGCTGGACCTGACGGCGATGAGGACCGCTCAAGGTCGAATCGAGTTCCAGGCCGGACTACTGGACCGGGTTCAGGACGCGGTGGTGGCATGCGACCCGCAATACCGGATTACTTTCTGGAATCCGGCCGCAGAGCGTTTGTATGGATACAAGGCGGAGGAGGTCCTCGGGAAAACGGCTCCGGATGTTGTTCCGATGGAACTGGACGAAGCTGAATACCGGAGGATGGAGGAGGAACTGTATCGCCGCGGCGAGTGGAGCGGCGAAATTGTCTGCCGCACCCGGGACGGGGGCCGGCTAACGATTGACTTATCCGCCACTGTACTGCTCAACGCCGCCGGCGAAGCGGCCGGCGTAGTAGGAGTCCACCGGGATGTCACTCAGCGCAAGGCGATCGAAGAGCGCGTGCGGGTGCTCTCGCGGGCGGTAGAGCAAAGCCCCGTAAGCATTCTGATCACCGATCGGAACGGGACGATCGAGTACGCCAATAGTAAGGCTTGCGAGACCACTCAATACACACTCGACGAACTGGTGGGCCGCCATCCGCGCGTCCTCAAGTCGGGCTTTACCGCACCGGACCAGTACCGGACGCTGTGGGAGACAATTCAGAGTCAAGAGTGGCACGGCGTCTTTCACAACCGCCGGAAAGACGGAAGTCTGTATTGGGAAGCTGCAACCATCGGTCCGGTGCGGGACGAGCGTGGAACCATCGTCCATTATCTCGCCGTAAAGGAAGACATCACCGAACGGAAAGCGATGGAGGAAGCGCTGTCGCGGTCCGAGGAGCGCTTCCGGATTGCCGTCGAAAACTCAGCGGACCTTGTTTATGAGCGGGACATCGATCAGGGTACCATTCAGGTGTTCGGAGGGAACCTGGACCCGAGTTCCGAGCTTCGATTGTGCGCACCAAAAGACGATCTGGAGCTATTCCGACTGATCCATCCGGGCGACCGTGCGCGGCTCCGCGCAGCGATCGACCGGCATGAGTCGCTGCAGGAGCCGCTCAGGGAAGAATTCCGGTTCGTACTGCCGTCCGGCAGCGTCCGGCACGTCATGGTGAGGGCATCGCTCCACGGCGGCGTGAGCGGAACTCCGAGCAGGTCGATCGGGGTACTGGAAGATGTTACCGAGGTGAGGGTGGCCGAGCGCGCGAATGCGGAGTTGGCCGCCATCATCGAATCGAACGACGCGGCCATCATCAGCAAGGACCTGGAAGGAACGGTGCTCACCTGGAACCCGGGCGCGGAGCGGCTCTACGGTTATTCCGCTACGGAGATGGTAGGGAGAGACATTGGAGTTCTGTGGGGTCCGGAGCGTGCTCAGGAAGAATCGGCGATTCGGGAGCGGCTGAGACGCGGAGAGCAGATCTCGCACCTGGAGACGGTGGCGGTCTCTAAGAACGGGGACCTCATCCCGGTTTTGGTCACGATCTCCCCAATGCGGAACCGCCGTGGAGAGATTGTCGGAGCATCGCATGTGGCGTGGGATTTATCGGAACAGAAGCGCTTGCAGCAGCAACTGGCGCAGTCGCAGAAACTGGAATCGATCGGCCAACTGGCGGCGGGCATCGCGCACGAGATCAATACGCCGATCCAATACATCGGCGACAACGCTCAGTTTCTGAGCGACGCGTTCACCGATGTTCTAAAGTGTGCCAGTCCCGGCAACCCGGGGTCCGAAGACGTTGACCTGGACTACCTGCGCGAGGAAGTTCCCGCAGCCATCGTGCAACTGTCACAGGGTGTCGAACACGTGGCTCGAATTGTGCGAGCCATGAAGGAACTCTCGCATCCGGGCGCCGCAGAATTGAGCCCCGCCGATCTGAATCGGGCGATCGAAAGCACGATCGTCGTCTCACGCAATGAGTGGAAGTACGTCGCGGATATGGAGGCCGATCTGGATCCGACGCTGCCACAGGTTCCGTGCATTGTCGGTGAGTTCAACCAGGTGATCCTGAACCTGATTGTGAACGCAGCACACGCCATCGCGGAGGCAAAGAGGGCGCCTGGCCGGAAAGGCACGATCCGGATCAGCACGAAGCACTCCGGAGGCTTCGCCGAGGTCAGGGTAAGCGACACCGGCACCGGGATCCCCCAAGCCATTCAATCGAGAATCTTCGATCCGTTTTTCACTACCAAACCAGTGGGTAAAGGAACCGGGCAAGGGCTGGCAATCGCTCACGCGGTGATCACGCAGAAGCATCGCGGCACGCTCCAGTTCGAAACACGAGAGGGAGCCGGAACGGCCTTTATCATTCGACTCCCTCTAGAAAGCATGGAAGGACTGAGGTGAGGCATCTGCTTTTCGTCGACGATGAGCCGCACGTTCTCACCGGGCTGAAGCGGATGCTTCACCCTTTCAGGCGCGAGTGGGAGATGGAGTTCGTCGGCAGCGCGCCCGAAGCTCTCGATCGGATGTCGAAGTCGCAGTTTGACGTCCTGATTACAGACCTCCACATGCCCGGGATGAGCGGAGTTGAGTTGCTGCAAGCATCGCTGGAGCGGCATCCGTCCGTGGTGCGAGTGGTCCTCTCCGGAACGGCGGATCGCGACGCTACCTTTCCGGCGGTTGGGTTGGCGCATCACTACCTGGTCAAACCATGCGATTCGGAGTTGCTTCGAAAGACCCTGAACAGGGTACTGGTCACGCGTTTTATGCCTGAGGGGAGCGGACTACAGGAGTTCGTAAAGAGCGTTCAATCCCTCCCCTCCTTGCCGACTACCTATCAGGACGTATTGGCGGCTCTGAAAACACAGGACATGTCCATCCGGGAAGCAGGCGAAGCCATCAGCCGCGATGTAGCACTGACGGCGAAGGTGCTCCAACTGGTGAATTCGGCATACTTCGGCCTGCAACGTCAGATCCGCAATCCGATTGATGCGGTCGTGTACCTGGGCACGGAGGTTACCTTCGCACTGGTGTTGACGGCGTCGGTTTATTCCCAGTACGAGAACAAGCTCAAAGGTGTTTTGCAGGTTGCTGAGTTGCGGGATCACAGCGTGGCTGTGGCGACGCTGGGGCGGCAGATTGCCAAAAGCATGGGGATCGCCGCGCCTCAACTGGATGAAGTGTTCACTGGCGGGATTTTGCACGATGTCGGCGAGTTGGTGCTTGCCTCTCACAGCCCGAACGAGTACCGCAACTTGAGGGCATCCGCAACTGGAGGAACTGAGACCGGCACGGAGGCGGAGTTGCGCATATTCGGTGCGACTCACACTGAAATCGGCGCTTATCTGCTCTGGCTTTGGGGACTGCCCGAGGTGACAATGCAGATCGTGGCCCGTCATCATGGGCCGCTACCGCCGGTGGACGACCAAGCCTACCACGCAATTGTGGCTGTCCGCGCCGCCGAAGCGCTGCTGAGCGGCACTTCAGACGACAACCTGGACTGGCTAGGCCAAACCGCGTATGCGAGTTCGTTGGACGAATGGCGAACTCTAACCGAGGAGTATCTCTCCGACAGGCGCTTGGCATGTTGAATCGCATACTTTGTGTCGACGATGAAACTAATGTTCTCCAGGCCATTGAAAGGCAGTTCCGGAGGAAATTCGAGATCCATACGGCCTTGGGACCAGAGGCCGGCCTTCAGGCAGTGCAGCACGACGGCCCCTTCGCGGTGATCGTCTCGGATCTGCGAATGCCGGGAATGGACGGTATCCGCTTCCTCACTCGGGTTCGCGAGTGTGCGCCGGACACCGTCCGCATTATGCTGACAGGCCATGCCGATCTGACCGATGCGATCGCGGCGGTCAATCAGGGTAACATCTTTCAGTTCTTAACCAAGCCATGCCGGTCCGAGATGCTGGCTCGGGCCTTGAATGCGGCACTCGAGCAGTACTCGCTGATCACGAGCGAGCGCGAGTTACTGGAAAAGACACTCGTCGGCAGTATCGGCGTGATGACGGAGATCCTCGGACTGGTCAATCCGGACGCCTTCAGCCGGGCACAGAGAATCCGGCGATACGTCCGTCAACTGTCGGAGAGACTGCAGTTGCCCAACCGCTGGCAATGTGAGTTTGCGGCGATGCTGTGTCAGATCGGGACCGTGGCGGTACCCTTCGAGGTCGCGGTGAAACGGAAACAGGGACTGCCCCTCGATCCAACCGAACAGGAAATGCTCGCCTCACAGCACCGCCTCGGACACGACTTACTGGTCCGCATCCCGCGGTTGGAAGGCGTCGCCGACATGGTGCTGCACCAGAACGAGTGCTGGGGCCCCAGCACTACTCTCACACCGGCTCAAATGATGGGGCATCTCCTTCGTGTGGCGCTCGACTTCGATGAGCAACTGGTGCTTGGCGCTACACCGGAGATGGCAATCGCAGAGATGCGGAGCCGCCACGTTTACAACCCGAGGTACCTCGAAGCACTCGAAGCGGTTCAAGTGGAGGAAGCCAGCAGCGAAGTGCTGGCAGTAAAACTGGCCCAACTTCGGCCTGGGATGGTCATTAACGCAGATGTAAAGAGCAAGACCAACCTTCTACTCCTGGCGAAGGGTCAGGAGGTGACGGACTCCGCACTTGCCTGTTTGCGCCGTTTTGCATCAGGCGCCGGTGTTCAGGAGCCGATCAGCGTGATTGTGCCGCCGGTTGTAGCGGAGAGACAGGCGGAACTCGCCGCCTCAATACCCGGGTAGGGAAGGGAGACGCGCTCGAAAGACACGCGGCGATGGCGATCGTATCCCGAGCCGTCCTGCCGATGCTCGCAAGGCCTCCTGAAAGGCGCGTGAAGAGGACGGGCCGGCAACGCTGCAACCTCCCGCCTCCACGCTGGGCTGCCCCAACCCGGACTGGAACACCATCGTCAAGAACACTTCCGAGTGGGGCGTCGCTGCGCTCGAAATGCGCGGTATTCAGGATCAGATGGACCTGCTGAAATGCGCCGAGTTCAGCGGCACTCGTCTTCCTCCTGGATGCACGAGCCTGTTCCGGCCGAGCGCGCCGAACATATGGATGAGGCCCGCCGCTTCATCGACCTCGCCCACGAGTCGGGCACGCCGTATGTCCGGGGCTTTCATAGATGGTAGGAGCATATCAAGGGGTGCGGCGGCACCTTTGGGGGAATCAGCGGGCGCTGGAGGGGAGGTCGAGTTCGCGGTCGCAGGCGGCGATGCGTTCGGAAGCGAGTTTGCGGCGGCGCTCGGTGTCGGGGGTGGCGGGCTTGTGGACCTTCCAGCGCACGAGGTTTTTCTGGAAGACGATGCGAGCCCAGCCGACGTTGTGATTGGCGAGCAGGATGCGGCCGTAGAGGTCGTCGAGGTCGCCGGCGGCTTCAAGCGCGGCGAGCGTGGGGCGCGGGGCTTGCAGCAGGCGCTCGGCGAGGGGCTGCGCGCCTGCGACGACTTTGCCGGCGGCATCGAGTTTGCGGGCTTGAAACAAACTCTCGCCCTGGCGCGTGAGGGCGGCGAGCTGGTTGACGGTCTCGCCGTACCAGGCTTCGGTCACCGGGTCCGGGCGCGGCTGGGCGGCGCGCGTCGGCGGCGGGGGAGGGGAAGCGCACGAGGCCAGCAGCAGCAGCGGCAGAGCGAACGCGATGGTCCGGACCATGTACCTTTACTCTACGCCGAAGGCGATCACGTTCGGTCCGGCGGCGACGGCGAGGTACTGTTTGCCGTCGAAGGAGTAAGTCATGGGAGACGCCTTCCACAGTTGATTGGTTGGGAAGTTCCAGAGGACTTTGCCGGTGACGGCGTCGGCCGCTTCGAAGGAGCCATCTTCGGCGCCGAAGAAGACCAGGCCGGTGGAGGTGGCGAGGGTGCCGCCCCAGGAATCGCCGGGGCCTGGCTGGGGCACCTGCCAGGCGATCTTTCCGGTTGCGATCTCGATCGCGCGGAGGATGCGCACGGGCTTGGGATCGGGCGCGGTGCGCTGCGATCCGCCGAGGTATTCGCGTAGGGGTTGCCAGGCGCCGGGGTCGGCCTTGGTGTAGATGCTGCACCGCTCGTTGGTCTGCACGTAGTAAAGCCCGGAGGCTGGATTGAAGGAGGGCGAATACCAGTTGGTAGCGCCATCCTGCGAGGGGCAGACGAGGGTGCCCTGGGGGCTGGGTTCCTGGTTTGGCTTGCGGACGGGGCGGCCGTCGGGGCCGATGCCGGAGGCCCAGGTGAGGTTGCGCACGAAGGTGTGGGCGGCGAGCAGTTTGCCGTTAGTACGATCGAAGACGTAGAAGAAGCCGTTGCGGTTGGCCTGGAGGAGGAGTTTGCGGGGGCGGCCCTGCCAGAGGGCGTCGGCGACGATGGGGGTTTCGGCGGCGTCCCAATCCCAGAGGTCGTGCGGGGTGGTCTGGTAGTGCCAGAGGAGCCTGCCGGTTTTGGCGTCGAGGGCGAGGATGCAATCGGAGTAGAGGTTGTCGCCGCCGCGGTCGTCGCCAAAGTATTCGGCGCTGGGGTTGCCGGTGGGCCAGAAGACGGTGCCGCTGGGTGCGTCGTAGGTGCCGGTGAACCAGGTGGGGGCGCCGCCGTGTTCGATGCCTTTGCCCTGCCAGGTTTCGGCGCCGGGCTGGCCGGGGAGGGGGACGGTCCAGAAGCGCCAGACTTCCCTGCCGGTGGACTGGTCGTAGGCGGCGAGGAAGCCGCGCGCGCCGTGTTCGCCTCCGGCGGTGCCGGCGATGACGAGGGAGCCGGCGGTGAGGGGAGCGGAGGTGGCGAAGTAGCTCTGGCGCCAGTCGGCCATTTCGGTGTCCCAGAGGAGGGTGCCGGAGAAGCGGTCGAGGGCGACGAGGTGGGCCTTCTGGGTCTGGAGGAAGAGGCGGTTGCCGGCGACGGCGACGCCGCGGTTGGTGCCGCCGGTTTTTTCGCCGGGCACTTGCCAGTGCCAGATCTGGCGGCCGGTGCCGGCGTCGAGCGCGTAGCACTCGTTGGAGGAGGGGATATAGAGAATGCCATCGACCACGACGGGGGTGCCTTGCAGGAGGCCGGCGCCGGGGAGCGTGAAGATCCAGCGGGGGGCGAGGCGCGTGACGTTTTCGCGGGTGATGGTGGAGAGGGTGGTGAAGCGGTTGCCGCCGGGATCGCCATTGTAGCCGGGCCAGTTGGCGCCGGGGGCGGCTTCGCGGAAGGTGCTGCCGGCGGCGCGGCGGAGGAGGTGGACGCGGCCGTCGGGCGTACGCATCTGCAGGTCGCCGGTGCCTTGATTGAGGAGTTCGCCGGAGAGGGTGCGGCCGGTGGTGAGGCGCGCGTCGATGTGCACGGCCTGGCGGGGGGCGGCGCGCCAGGAGTGGAGGAAGGCGAGCAGGGGCGTCATCTCGGCGTCGCTGATGGGGATGGGCGGCATGGCGCCGGTGCCGTTATGGACGAGGGTGGCGAGTTGCTCGTCGGAGCGAAGGGCGGCTCGCCGGCGGATGGGCGGGCCCATGTCGCCGCCGGAGCCATCGCCGCCGTGGCAGCGGGCGCAGCGGGATTCGAAGAGCAGGCGTCCGGGCGCGATGTCCTGCGCGGGCAGGAGGGATGCGGCGAGGATGGCGGTGGAGAGGAGCAGGGAGGGGCGCATAAGAGCGTGGATCTATCCTACTCCGCGGGGCGGAGTCGTGGTGAGACCAGCGTTCAGAGCGGCGCGACGCCGCCGGCGCGGAGAAGCTGGAAGGCGGTGACTTCGCCGGAAGCGGTGTCGTAGACGGCGTAGGAACTGGCGACGTCTTCGCGCGAGCCGTCGGCGCGGAAGGCCGCGCCGAGAACGGGGCCGGGGTTGACGATGAGGGTGGCGCCGACGCGTCCGATTTCGCGGCGGTGGTTGTGCCCGAAAAAGACCACGTCGTAGAGGCCGGAGGCGGCGAGGGGGCGGGCGATGTGGTCGAAGTGCTGGATGGCGACGCGGCGGCCCTCGAACTCGCCATCGTAAAGCTCGCCGTGCAGGTTGACGTGGGGGTACTTCCGGGCGGCGGCGCTGATGCGGTAGAGGTCGGCATCGTTATTGCCGAAGACGATGTGGATGGGGTTGGGGTATTCGCGGCCCAGTTGGTGGATGATGAAGGGCGAGCAGAGGTCGCCGCAGCAGAGCAGTGCGTCGGTGTCGCGGACGTGAGTGAGCACGGCCGCGAGGCGCCAGACGTGATCGTGGATGTCGCTGAGGATGGCGAGGCGCATCAGTTGGCGGCAGCTCCTTTGCGCAGTTTGGAGGTGAACGCCTTGCGGAATTTGTGGACCTTGGGGGCGACGACGAACGCGCAGTAGGGCTGTTGCGGGTTGTTGCGGAAGTACTCCTGATGGTAGTCCTCCGCGGGGTAGAAGGTCTCGGCGGGGCGCAGTTCGGTGACCAGGGGGCGGCCGTAGGCGTCCTCGTGGTTGAGTTCCGCGATGAGTTCCTGGGCGGTCTGCTTCTGGGCACCGCCGTGGTGGAAGATGGCAGAGCGGTACTGCGGACCGGCATCGTTGCCCTGGCGGTCGAGGGAAGTGGGATCGTGGATGGCGAAGAAGACTTCGAGGATCTCGCGGTAGGTGGTGATGGCGGGGTCGAAGGCGACCTGGACGACTTCGATGTGACCGGTGCGGCCGGTGCACACGCTGCGGTAGTCGGGGTTGGGGAGGGTCCCGCCCATGTAGCCGGACTGGACGGAGAGGACGCCTTCCATTTCGTCGTAGACGGCTTCGAGGCACCAAAAGCATCCACCGCCGAGGGTGGCGATTTCCTGAGTGGCCATGCCTACATTCTACGGGTTCGGGGGCTACCAGAAGTGCGTATCGACGATGCGGGCCGGGGTGGGGGTGTTGCCGATCACCTTGGTGTAGAGCAGGACCTGAAAGCTGCCCTGGCTGAGGGGGCGCCGCGCGCGGCGGGCCAGTTCCGCGAGGCGGGACGGTTCGGTGAGGAACTCGGCGGCGGCCTGCGTGCCGAAGGTGGAGATGCCGGCGGCGATGATGACTGTGCGGCCGCTCTTGGAATCGATCACGCGGCCGGCGATGGCGTAGTCCTCGGTGGGAGTGCCGGAGTAGCGGCCGGGCGTGGCGCGCCACCGGCGCGAGGGATCCTGGCCGTCCTCAATGCGCTGGTCCGCGCCGCCGATGAGCTTGAAGCGGTACTCGTTGTTGATCTCGACGGTCCACGGGGAGGAAAACGCGCCGAAGATCACGGCGGGTTGATTGCGCAGATCGGCGAAGGAGAGATCGTCGCCGACCTTCAATGAATAGGGCTTGCCGGTGCGGGTACACAGCGCAGCGAACCGGATGGCCCCGATAGCGGCGCCGACTCCCACCTTGTGCGGTGTAGGCACGAAGAAGCGGTGCGTGCCGGCGGCGTCGACCGCATCCCAGGCGAGATCGGGAAGGCGCCGGGCCTCGGCCTCTCCCACGGGGTTGTAAGACGCGGGGATGGGCAGGAAGATGACCAGGGGTTCCGAGGTCTTGAGAATGGGCGACCAGAAATCCTCCAGCGCGGAGCGCGGGTGAAAGGGGTACAGAAGGAACGCTATCGCGGCCGCCGCCAGTACCAGGGAGGCCGCCACCCAAAGCCAGGGCGAGTGCGCAGGGCGCGGAGCGGCAGGCGGTTCGGGGGCCGGTTCCGGAGGATGGCGATCGATGCGGACGAAGTGGGGAACGTAGCTGCCGAGGGGGAGTTCGATCCGCAGAATGTCCTCGGGCGGCGATGCGGCGTAGTAGGATGCCAGCCGGCGCCGGACTTCGCTGGCTTTCACCCGGACAAAGGAGTCTTCGGACGTGTTGTAATCCAGGCTGCGTTCGAAGACCTCGACGGCGATGTTGCGCTCCTTGATGGAGTCTTCGCGGCCGTCGAGGAGACGGGAGACGACGTAGCGGAGAAAGTCCTGGCTGCGCCGGCTGGTGCGGAACGCATCGCTACTCAGCACGCGATTGAGGTGCAGCTCGATCTCGGCGTGCGTGAACTCGTGCTGGAGGCTACCGGGCACCGGAACCCCGCTAGCATATCACGCGTAACGGCCGCGTAACGGGCGCGCAAACTATTGATGAATCACGCGCGTTGCCGGAAAACGGTCAATAACGTCTGAAAGGCTGGACGTTGCTCCCGCGCCGACCCATACTTGGCCAGACGTCATTTGAGGAGTGTGCTGCATGAAGCCATGTCTCGCTTGTCTCGTCGTTCTCTTCTGCGCTCTGTGTCCGGCGCAGGACTCCCGGGGCCGGATTGCCGGGCGGATCGTCGATCCCTCGGGCTCGGCGATTCCGAGCGTCCAGGTCACGGTGACCAATGTCGAGACGGGTATGAAGGTGTCGGGAACCAGCAACGAATCGGGGACCTACGATGTGCCCTACCTTCCTCCCGGCACGTACTCGCTTTCGACGACCGCGCCGGGTTTCAAGACCTATGAGCGGAAGGATCTACAGGTGCGTGTCGGCGACCAGCTTGTGGTGGACATCACGCTGGAGGTCGGGCAGGTTTCCGAATCGATCACGGTGTCCGGGCAGGCCTCCCTGCTGGAGAGTTCCACGGCGAGCGTGGGGCGGGTGGTGGATTCGCGCCGCATTCTCGATCTTCCCCTGCCGGGCGGCAATGCTCTCTCCCTGGCGCGGCTGGCGCCGGGTGTGGTCAACCTGGCTGTCCCCAACCATCCCAGCCTGGGACCGGCGGTGGAAGTGATGTCCAGCTTCACGCTGAACGGGGTGCGCAGCGGCAATACCGAGTTCACCATCGATGGAACACCGTCCATGTGGGGCACCAATGCGGCTTTTGCGCCGCCCACGGAGCTGGTGGCGGAATTCAAGGTGCAGACGGCCACGTACGATGCCAGTATCGGGCGATCGCCGGGCGGCAGCGTCAACGTGTCTCTGCGCAGCGGCACGAACCAGCCGCACATGGCGCTTTATTTCTTCCACAACGATCAGCATCTGCAGGCGCTCGACCTGTTCCAGCGCCAGGCGCTCTACAATCCCGCGACCGGCCCGGTTACCGACGCGAAGATCGCCTCGGTAAACCCGCGTAACATTCTGAACCGCTTCGGCGCGACGTTTTCCGGTCCGGTGGTGGTGCCCAAGGTGTACGACGGACGCAATAAGACGTTCTGGATATTTTCATTCGAAGGATTGACTCGGCCCGGCGTGGAGCGCGGCAATACCTTTTTCACGGTGCCCACGGCGGCGGAACGCCAGGGGGACTTCTCCGCCCTGCTGAAACTCGGCGCCAATTACCAGATCTATGATCCGATGACGACCACGCCGGCGGCGGGCGGGCGGTTCACGCGCCAGCCGCTTCCCGGCAACATTCTTCCGCAGAACCGGCTCGACAAGACGGCTCTCGGGCTGCTGCAGTATTGGCCGGCTCCGAATCTGGCGGGCACCGCCGACGGCCTGAACAACTATCAGCGCTTCCCCACTTCCTGGAACGAATACCGTACGTACACCGGCAAGGTGGATCACAACTTCAACGAGAAGCACCGCCTGTTCGGACGGTACTCGCAGTGGTTCCAACTCTTCAGTTCGGGGCAGACCTTCGACAACACGGTGAACGGAAACAACCGCTACCGTTACAACTACGGCGGCGTTCTGGACGATGTGTACGTACTCTCGCCGGCGATGGTGAACGACTTCCGGGTGGGGCTGACGCGCTTCGAGCAGTCCTCGTACCCGATGATCGCTGGATTCGATCTCGCGGGGGCGGGCTTCTCGCCGGCGATGGTGGCGGCCATCGATCCGCAGGCTTACACTTTCCCGAACCTCAGCATTGCCGGATATCAGGCGGTGGGCACATCCAGCACGACGCGGACTTTCTCGAACTACTTCACGGCGACCGACAGCGTGTCCTGGACGAAGGCGAATCACATGATCCGGTTTGGCGCCGAGTTTCGCGTCTACCGCGAGCAAAACAAGAATTTCTCCAACAGCGTACCTTCGGAGAACTTCGCTTCTGCCTGGACCGGAGGTCCGTTCGACAACTCGCCCGCCGCGCCGATCGGGCAGGGACTCGCGTCATTTCTCTTCGGCCTTCCGACGGGCGGGCAGATCAACGTGAACGATTCGTACGCGGACCAATCGAAGACCACGGGCTTCTACATTCAGGACGATTGGCGCGTCACCTCCACTCTCACGTTGAACCTCGGGCTTCGCTATGACTACGATTCGCCGATGACGGAGCGTTTCAACCGCAGCGTGAGGGGGTTCGACTTCAACGCGACGAATCCGATCGCGGCGCGGGCGATGGCGGCGTATGCGAAGAACCCGCTGCCGGACTTGCCGGCGTCGCAGTTCAAGGTGAACGGCGGCCTGACCTTCGCCGGCGCCAACGGCCAGCCGCGCGCGCTGTGGGATACGTCCAAGACTAACTTCGCGCCGCGCATCGGACTGGCCTGGACTCCGTTCAAGAATACGGTCATTCGCGCCGGCTGGGGCATCTTCTATGTGCCTCTGGGCGCCGACCGGACCAGCGCGATCCAGTCCGGCTATTCGTTGGCCACCTCGCTGACGGCGTCGCTGGATAACGGCCAGACGTATGTCGCGTCATTGGGGAATCCGTTCCCGAACGGCTGGCCCGCGCCGCCCGGTTCCTCGCTGGGGCTGGCCACGTTCCTGGGGCGCGGCGTGAGCTTTTTCCGGACCAACATGGTGAACCCGTACATGCAGCGCTGGAGTCTGGGCATCCAGCAGCAGTTGCCCAAACAGTGGTTCCTGGATCTCAGCTACATCGGCAACCGGGGAACGCGGCTGGCCGCGAACCGCCAAAACGATGCGCTCCCCAACAGCCTGCTTTCGACCACCGGGGCGCGGGACACCGCCAC
>JAFDVU010000109.1 GCA_018268835.1 Acidobacteriota bacterium
GGCCGACCTTTGGATCGAACTGCAATCCGCCAGGCGCCTGGTTCCCAGCCCCACTTCATTCCCTCGCCCAGGCAGGGTACCGTCGGCCTCCGGCCGACCTTTGGATCGAGCCGCAATCCGCCGGGCGCCTGGTTCCCGGCCCCAGCCCCACTTCATTCCCTCGCCCAGGCGTTGTCCACCACCCGCACATCCTCGCACCCATCCTGTTCCACCGGCTTGCCCCGCAGCGCGGACGCCACACACCCCTGAACTACCGCGTCGCGTACCTCCTTCAGCCGGATCAGCGGCTGCGCGGAATCCGGCGCCGACGCCTGCAGATGCTCCACGCGCAACTGCTTCACGTCCTCGCAGTGCAGCGCGGGACGCTGGTCGCGCGCCAGCGTTTCCACCCGCACGTTGTCCAGCGTGAGGCCCCGGACGTGCCGCGCGTAAAGCCCGTAAGCCGGCAGCCGCCCGAACATGCGCGCCTCCGGGTAGCTCTTCTCCTGCTCCGGGATGGCGCGCGAGACCCATTCCTCGCGCCCCGGCTCCTCGGTCTCGATGCGGATGTTGGAGAGCGCGATATCCTCGGCGTCGTGCCCGGGAATACCCGTCACGCTGGAGGTCAGGATCGCGCCCGTGGCGTGCACGCCGTCGATGATCACCCCCCGCAGACGTCCCGCGCCGTTGCGCGCGCCCAGCCGCACGAAGATCGGGGTGCGCACCCGCTGCATGCGCACGTTGGCGATGGCCACGCCCTCGGTCCATCCGCCGTCCACCATCTCGATGGCGATTCCCGAGATGACCCGCGCGTTGAGCGGCACCTCGTCGTTATAAATTACCGAATTGGAGAACGTGACGTTCTCGAAGCCGCCGCGCGTGGCCGTGCCGAACTTGAGCCCGTTGCAGCAGCTCGTGAGCACGCAGTTGGTGATCGTGACGTTGCGGCTCAGCCCCATGACCCCGTACGGCCCCTCGCTCTTGAGGCAGATGCAGTCGTCGCCCGTCGAAATATCGCAGTCGCTGATCGCGACGTTGCGGCAGCATGTGGGGTCGATGCCGTCGGTGTTGGGACCGATCACGGGATTGCGGATCTTCAATCCGCGAATCGCCACCGTATCGCACTCGATGGGCCGCAGCGTCCACCCCGATGAGTTGGCCAGCGTGACGTTCTCGATCCGCAGGTTCGTGCAGCGGAAGAACTCGACCATCGGGGAGGGGCGG
This sequence comes from Acidobacteriota bacterium, assembly GCA_018268835.1. Classification (GTDB taxonomy): domain Bacteria; phylum Acidobacteriota; class Terriglobia; order Bryobacterales; family Bryobacteraceae; genus Solibacter. The sequence continues at coordinate 1,204 of JAFDVU010000109.1, forward strand.
TCCAGCGGCTTCCAGTCGTAGGTGGCGACGTCGCGCCACGCGTCCTCGGGCGGCGGCACTTTGCGCTCGCTAGGAACCCAGAACGCGCGGCCCTGCCCATCGATGCGCCCGGCGCCGGAAAGCGTGACGTTGGCCGCGTCGCGCGCGAAAATCAGGTGCTTGGCGTTGGCGTCCCCGCGCAGCGGCGGGCCGGATTGCGGATGGTAGTCGGCGAGATTGGTGCTGCCCAACAGTGTCGCGCCGGCTTCCAGGTGGAAGGTGATGTTCTCTCGCAGTACGACCGTGCCCGAGAGGTAGTTGCCGGGGCCGAGGTAGACCATCCCGCCGCCCGCGGAGGCGCATTCGTCGATGGCCTTCTGGATGGCGGGCGTGTCAAGCGTCTTGCCGTCGCCTGCCGCGCCGTAGGACTTGGGGTCGAGTACACGCCCTCCGGCCGCCCGCGCGGCCAACGCCGCCGCGCCCGTAAGCAGGAAATTGCGCCGCCGCATGGACTCTATTGTCCGATGTTTCGAGGCGGGAAAGGACGCGGCGCCCCCTCGCGCCGCACGGGCCTCGCGTTTTCAGGCCAGCGCTTTTCCGTACAGCGCCAGCAGGCGGCTCCACGCTTTCTCGGCCTGCGGCTCGTTGTATACCCGCGAATCCGGTGGACACCAGCCGTGCGCCGCGCCGGCGTACACTTCGATCTCCGCCTGCAGGTTCGCCTTCGCGAACGTCTCTTTCATCGCCGTCTTGTCGTTGGGCGACCGCTGGTCGTCGTTCTCCGCAATCGCCACCAGGAACTGCGCCTTGCTCCTGGCCGCCTGAAGGTGCGGACTGTTCGGACCATCCGTCACCAGTCCGCCCCCGTGGAAGGAGGCCACCCCTCCGATGCGGTCCGGCACGGCGGCCGCGGTACGAAACGCAATCGGGCCGCCCATGCAATATCCCTGCGTCCCCATCTTGCGGTTCCGCGCAACCGGCTTTTGCCCGTCCAGCCACCCGATGAACGCCTTCGCATCCGTCATGTGGGTGGTCTCGTTCAGGGCGCGCGCCAGCGGCATCAGTTCCTGGATCGGCGTCGCGCCGCCCGCCGTCGCCGTCGGCGCTTTCTTCATCCGGTAGAACGGATTCACCACCAGCACCGAGTACCCCGATTCGGCCAGCCGTTTGCCCATCTGCCGGAACGCCGGACGCAGCCCGAAGATGTCCGGCCACATCAGCACTCCCGGCGCCGTGCCGCCAGCCGGATGCACGAAGTAGCAGTCCGCCGTGCCGTCCGGCGTGGTCACGTTCACGTCCGTTTCGGTTACCGCGACCGCGTTCGCCACCCGCGGCAGCATCATGGCAACCCCCGCTCCCAGCAGAATGCCGAACTGCTTGCGCGTCACCAGCCCGCGGGCTTCATACTCCAGCCGGTCCTCTTCGAAATGATCCTGATCGCACATCTTCCCCTCCTCATGCTCTTGGGCCGCGCGGCCTCTCCGCGCGCTTATCGCGCCATTATACCTGCGCTCGGCCGGCCTCAGTTCGCCGACGGCTTCCCGATATGGTCGACGACGAGGACCTGAATCGCGGCCTTTTGCGGTTCGAGTTTGAGGCCGAGCTGTTCCTGCACCGCGGTGAAGATGCTGAGGTCGCTTGCGTCCGGATCGCGGTTGATATGACCCAACAGCGTCGCTTCGAGCCTGAAATCGTAGACGCCGGTCAGACCGGTACGATCGACAATCGGGCGGTCGGAGCCCAACACGTCCGGGATACTATCCGCAAGCTGCTCCATCGTGGCTTTCGTGGCCTCGATAAACTGGTTCCGGCCAGTGACGCCGACGCGGACGTGATATTCCGCGTCCGGCGCGCTTGGCTTGAATTTCGGACCCTTCTTGCCGGCTACGAGCGCGTAGACCGGGATCTCGCGGTCTTCCCAATGGAACCGCAGGTGGAAGCGGTCAGCCAGGAGGGCCCCGAGCATGCGGCGGAACTCGGCGCGCGTGCGGGGCGCGTTGCCTTCAGCCTTGGCGCTGATGTCGTAATAGGCCGTGTCGAGGTCGGACGGCGCAGTCGAAAATGCGACCTGATACCGCCTCAGGCCGTGGGCCTCCATGATCAGCAGCAGGATTGGCCACGTGTCATACGTTACGCGGGCGCCGGATGCCGAGTATCGGGCGATGCGGTAGAGCGGCCCGTCGTGGACCCGGATCGACGCGACCTCAAACGTCTGGGCAAAGGAGGCGGTACAAAGCGCGAACGCAACCAAGGCGCGCGTCATTCTGTTGGATTAGACGCTGGGGTGGCACGGAGCGTGCAAGCTGAACCAGGGCCGGTCCATCCCCCCCACCATAAAAAAGCCGGCCGCGTTGCCGCGGCCGGCGCATTTCAAGACCAGATCAGAAGCTGACGCGCAGCGAGAGCGCCATGATGCGTCCGTTGCGCGAGCCGCTGATCTGCCCGTAGGTCGGGCTGGTCTGAACCCCGGTTGCCGCGTTGAAGCTGGTCCCCGTGTTCACACCGGAATACTGGGTGTGGTTGAAGGCGTTGAACATCTCGGTCCGGAACTGCACGAATCGCCCTTCTCCAAACAGCGGGAACCGCTTGGAAATCGCGAGGTCCCAGTTGTTGATGCCCGGGCCGGTGCAGACGTTCACGCCCGCGTTGCCGAAGTTGGCCATGGTCACGTTCGGGTTGCCCCAGGAGCCGATCACCGGAGGCGCCGCCATACCGGTGTTGAACCACTGGTTGAACGTGTGGGTCCCGTTCCCTCCGCAGGAGCCGACAATGTTCACGCGCGCGCCCTCCGCGCTGCCCGTGACATCCTGCGACGTGGTCCAGCCCAGCCCCGGAGTGAACGGGCTGCCGCTAATGAAACTGGTGACACCGGAAATTTCCCAGTTATCGAGTACCCATTTCGCCGGCCGGAAGTTCATCCTGGTTCCAAACATGGGCAGGCTGTACACGTAGTTGGCCACGAACTGCTGCGGACGGTCGAATCCGGCGCGTCCGTAATTGCGGAACCGCGGCGCGAAGTACGGGCTCACCGTCGAAGTGTCGCCGTCGGCCACGTCCAGCGCCTTGGAGAAGGTATACGCCACCCCCACCTGCAGACCCCGCGCGAAGCGGCGCTGCGCGCTGACCTGTAGCGAGTGGTAGTTGGAGTTGTACGCGTTGCTCAGCGTCGTGATGCTGCCCCAGCCGTAATATGGCCGCAGGAAGTTGTCCGCCAGCGGCTTGCCCGGCTGCGAAGGATCCTGGTACGCCGTGTTGAAGTGCGCCCCCATCGGGATCGGGTTCAGGTCCTTGCCGGCAATCAGGTGGTACGCCGCGCTCCCCACATACGAGGCCTCCACGGCGAAGTCCTTCAACTGATGCTGTACACCGAAGCTCCAGTTGATCGTGGTCGCCGGGTTATTGTGGCCCAGCAGATTGTTGATGCCCGAAGGCCCGATCGCGCCGCCGCTGCTGGCGTACGTATCCAGGTTGCCGTAATACAGCGTCGGGCTGAACGCCACCGGCGGATTGCCGTTGGTATTCATCGTCGGATTGCCCTGCAGGCGGTCCTGGAACATGCCGATGCCGCCGCGCAGCGCCGTCCTGCCGTTGCCGAACACGTCCCAGGCAAACCCGAGCCGCGGACCGTAGTAGATCGAGCCCGTCGTGTAAAGTCCGCCCGGATAGCCGTTTTGGCCGCCGATGGCCGCGCCGTTCGACACCGATCCGGTGTTCGGGATAAACAGGCCGATCAGCGGATTCGCGTACAGCGTCCCGGTGCGCGGGTCCACCGCCACGCGCTTGCCCGTCGCCGGGTCGATGGTCGGCATGTACAGCATCGGAGCGTTGGCCCGGCTGTACAGCCCCGGATTGAAGCCGGCGATCGTATGGTTGTCGTCGGTCTGCGGCGGCAGATGATAGAACCGCATCCCGATGTCCAGCGTCAGCCGCTTGCTCACGCGCCAGTTGTCCTGTACGTAGAACTCCAGGTTGTTGAAGAACCAGTTGCCGTTCACCCGCTGGGTGGCCTCGGAGTAAGTGTTGATCACCCCGATCAGCGCGTTGGAGAAACCGTCGCCGGTATCGAACGGATTGGTCGTGCTGCTGCTGAAGTTGAACGCGCCCCGCGGATTCGTGCCGCCCACCTGGAATTTCTGCGTGTGCTCGAAGTAGAACCCGGCCTTCAGCGTGTGCTGCCCGATCACCTTCGAGATGTTGTCCACGAAGCTCGTGATGTTGTTGTAGTTCTCGTACGGAATGTTGCCGAATGTGGCTACTACCGGGTTGGCGTGGTTGCCGCCGAACGTCAGGTTCGGCATATAGTTGGACTTATCCAGGTAACTCACCCCGGTGGATGTATCGGTATACCATTGGCCGGGGTTCCCCACTTTGGCCCGGTCGATGAGCGAGGCATCCGTCGGATAGAAGTAAAGTCTGTTCTTGCTCTTGCCGAAAATGAACTCGTTCACCATCGTCGACGTGATGCTCTTGGTGACGTGGATCACGTGGCCCTTGCCGGGCTGCCCGAACGTGACCGGCGCCAGCAGATAGTTGACGCCGCCGTTGATCCACAATCCGTACGGCGACTGCTGTTCGTCCTTGTCCTGTACGTAGCGCCAGTACACCTGCAACGTCGAGGTCGGATTCACGTCTATCCGCACCATGTCCTCGCGCTTCGGATACGCCCCCGTGTAAGTGCTCTTGTAATTCCAGTTATTCACCTGCGCCGGGTTTGGGTCCGTGTAGTTCGGCAGCGGCAGGAAGTTCAGCATCGCCTGTCCCAGGGTGCTGAAACGGGTCTTGGGGATGACGTTGCCGGGGAATTGCACCCCGTTCAGCGGGTCGATGATCCGGATCGCAGTACCCGAACCGGTCACGCTCTTGGAGAAATCGCCCTGCCGCTCCGCCGCCGTCGGCATGGTGGCGTAGCGTGTGCCGTAGTCCTTGCGCTGTCCCGTGTATTCCTGGTTCCAGAAGAAGAAAATCTTGTCGCGCTTGGTGTTGAACTTTCCGGGAATGTAGACCGGTCCGCCCACCGTATATCCGGTAATGCGGTAGCGGTACGGCGCCTTGGCCACGTTCTGCCGGTTGTTCCAGAAGGAGTTCGCGTTCAGGCTCTCATGCCGGTAGGTGTCATACCCGCTGGCGTGGAAATCCCTACCGCCGCCGCGCGTAATCACCGTAATTACACCGCCGCCGTTGCGTCCGTACTCCGCCTGGAAGTTGCTGGTCAGCACCTTCACTTCGGCGATGGAGTCCATGTTGGGCTCGAACTGCAGCGTGTTGTTCGATCCCGTGTCCAGGTTGGTGATCCCATCCACCGAGTAGTTCTTCGAGTTTTCGCGGCTACCGTTGATGAACGTGCCGCGCAGCGAGTCGGGCGACGTGGTTTCGCGCGCCTGGCTCATGTTGTCCACAATGCCCGGAATCGTCGTCATCAGCGCGAACATGTCGCGCCCCTTCACGGCAACGTTCTGCAATTGGGTCATCGTGATGGTCCCGGACTTTTCCGCCGTGGCCAGTTGGATTTGTGAAATTTCTCCGGTCACCTGCACGCTTTCGGCGAGCGCTCCGACTTCCAGCCGGAGTTGCCCGAGCGTGCGGGTCTCACCCGCGGTGACCGCGATGCCGTGGACATCGAGCGTCTTGAATCCGCTTGCTTTGGCCGACAGCTCATACGAGCCGCTCGGCACGATTGCGAACGTACAGGTACCCTGCGTGTCCGATTTGACGGGGATGGTTGTGCCGGTCCCGGTATTGGTTAGTACGCATTCAGCGCCGGGAATGGCCGCCCCCGATGGATCGACGATGGTCGCGAGCACCGTACTGGAAACGTTCTGGGCGAACGCTGCCGATGCCGCGCACAGCACGACGGCTATGGAACGCACGAGGTTCTTCATAAGCCCCCTAAGCATTTCCCGGAGGATTCTGAACCCGTCCCAAAGCGAGGAAAACGGACACGGGGTGGCGCCCCCCGGGAGAGTTAATTCGGGTCCCAGACAAGAATAGACCAGAAATGAAGGGTTTACAAGAGTTTAAGATCAATAGCTCTTTGTAGGCGTTTTCATGAAGCTAGGGCCGGCCTCCTCCCGCCCTACCGCAGTTCCGCCGGCAGCGGTAGCGTTACCGCGCCCGTCGCCGCCCACTCCGTGCCGCGCGTCAGCGTCGCCACGAACCCCGGCATGGTCATCGCCGCCGCGTCGTGCCCCAGAGCGTCCACGAATACCCGCCCCTTGCCGTAATCCACCGTCCACAACGACGGCTGGTCCAGCCCTTTGCCCGGAATCGGCTGCTTCTCGCCCGCCTTGTACAGCGAATGGTCGTCCCAAGCCGTCGCCAGCACGTGATACGAGCCCTCCGGCTGCCACTTGAGATTGGCGTACAGTTCGTCGTTGTTCTGCGGGAACGTCGCCTTGATGCCGCGCGTGATCGGATGCTCCGTGTCCCGCACTGTGACCGTATAATCGTGCCGCGCGCTGTGGTGCCCGAAGTTCGGACGCCAGTTGCCGCCGGACATCTTCTCGTACTCGCCCCAGCCGTCGAACGCCGCGGTCGCAAAGTGGAAAATCACCAGCCCCTTGCCGCCGCGCACGTAGTCCACCAGGGCGCTATCGGTCCGCTCACCCCAGCGCAGTTCGGGCTTGCGCCCGTCGTAGTAGCTGACGATCACCACGTCGTACGGAGCCAGCGTCTCCGGTCCCGCGCCGCGGAATTCCTCGGTGACCCGCACTTCGAATCGGCCCGTATCTTCGAGCAGTTTGCGCAGCACCGGAGTGGTGCCGTGCCAGTCGTGGCTGGCGGTGTTCTGTCCGGTGATGATGAGGGCTTGCAGTTTCGGTTGGGGCGCCTGGGCGGGCGCGAGCGAACCGGCTCCCAACAGGAGCAGGCCCAGACCGAGGTATTTCGCGATCTGGCGTCTCATGGCACCGCGATTGTAACGCCACGCGCCGCGCGGAGGTATGGTACGTTCCGGGTGTGAGGACCCTACTTTCCACGGCGGCGCTGCTGGCGATGGCGCTGCCCGCGGCCGCCCAATCCCTGCCCGCGCATCCCCGCCTGCTGTTCAACGCCGAAGGCGTCGCGCGCCTCAAACAGCGCGTCCAGCGCACCGAATGGTCGGCTCGCTGGAAGAACTTCCTGGGTGGCGTGGGCGCGGCCATGAGCAAACCCGTCGAACTGCCCCCGCGCCCCGCCAACTGGTGGCACTGGTATGTCTGCCCGCGCCACGGCGTGCGCCTTACCACCGGCAAACCGATCGGCCCCTGGCAGTGGGAACACATCTGTCCGGTCGATGGCGAAATCCTGCGCGGCGATCCCACCCGCCCCGACCGCGATTACGACGCCATCGTCACCAGCAACATCCAGGATGGCTACGCGCGCGAAGCCCGCAACGCCGGCATCGCCTACGCGGTCACCGGCGAAGCGCGCTACGCCGCGCGCGTCCGCGAAATTCTGCTCGCCTACGCCGCGAAGTACCTCTCGTATCCGCTCCACAACACGCGCGGGCAGGCGCGCATCGGCGGCGGTCGCGTGACCTCGCAGACGCTCGACGAATCCGTGTGGCTCATCCCCCTGGCGCAGGGCGCCGACCTGGTCTGGAACACCCTCGGCGAAGACGACCGCCGCGCCATCGCGGACAAACTCTTCCTGCCCGCCGCGCGCGACGTCATCCTCGCCCACCGCATGGGCATCCACAACATCCAGAACTGGAAGAATTCGGCGGTCGGACTCACCGGTTTCCTGCTCGGCGACGAAGCCCTGATCCGCGCCGCCATCGACGATCCCGACCGCGGCTACCGCCAGCAGATGGCTCGCGGCGTGCAACCCGACGGCGTCTGGTTCGAAGGCGCGTGGGGCTACCACTTCTACACCATGAGCGCCGTGTGGCCGCTCACCGAGGCCGCGCGCAATTCCGGCATCGATCTCTACGGCGACCCCTACAAACGCATGTTCCTCGCGCCCGTCAACCTGGCCATGCCCAACGGCTTCCTCCCGGCGTTCAACGACAGCACCGAGGTCAACATCCATAACGATCTGTACGAACTCGCCTACGCGCGCTACCACGATCCGCTGCTATTGGCTGGCATCGATCGCGCGCGCCGCGGGAGCGACTACGCGCTCTGGTTCGGCGACGACACGCTGCCCGCACCCGCCTCCGCGCCGCTCGGCAGCCGCAATTTCACGGTGTCCGGCTACGCCATCCTGGAGCGCGGCGAAGGCCCGCGCACCACCTGGCTGTGCCTCAAGTACGGCCCGCACGGCGGTGGCCACGGCCATCCAGACAAGAACAACTTCATCCTCTTCGCCAACGGCAAGGTGCTGTTCCCCGATCCCGGCACGCGCCCCTACGGCTCGCCCCTGCACACCGAGTGGGACCGCGCCACCATCGCGCACAACACCCTGGTCGTCGACGGCGCCAACCAGGCCGAAGCCACCGGACGCTCGCTCGCCTTCGGCACCGACAACGGCGCCGATTACTCCATGACCGACGCCGGCCCGATCTATCCCGGGGTCCGCTTCGTGCGCACCGCCGTGCTGCTCAACGAAAAGCTGATCCTGTTCGTGGACCGCGTCACCGCGGACCGCGAGCACACCTTCGATCTCGCGGTGCACGTCGCCGGCAAGTGGACCTCGTCCGCGGGCGATGCGGTGGAGGTCGCCTATCCGCACGTGCGCGATGCGCGCCGAGTCGCGTCGTCCGGCGATACGCGGCTTGCCTGGGACGGCGGCGCGATTGTGCTCGCCGGCAACGAACCCGGTGAAGCGATCGCCGCGACCGGTCCGGGGAAGAGCACGGAGGACCGCGTCCCCATGGCCATCTTCCGCCGCAAGGGAACGCGTACCGAGTATGTGTGGGCGGTGGCGCTGGACGGCGCCGCGGTCGCGCTCACGCACGGCGCGGAGGGAATCGGGGTGGAATCCGCGGGAGCGAAGTGGAACGTGCAGGTGGACGTGGAAAAAGGACAGGTTCGCGTCAAATAAAAAAGCTGTTATATCAGCTTTGCCAAAGCTGATATAACAGCTTCTGATTTCGGACTAGCGCATCCGCTTCATGTCGGATTCGACCTTCTTGAACCCGGCGGGCACGGTGAAGTCGCTATCGCCCACGCCCGCGTTGCTGAAGCCGCTCATCACCGTGGTCATCTCGATCAACGAACCCGGCTGACCGCTGCCGCCGCCGCCCTGCGCCTGCGTGTTGTCGGTCTGCTGCTGCTGCGCGCTGCTCTTCTTGCGGCCCAATCCGAAGCGTCCGCCGAGCGCGCCGCCCAAGGCGCCGCCGAGCGACGGCTTCTCCTGCGGTTGCTGCTGCTGCTGCGCCTGCTGCTGCTGCTGCTGCGCGCCTTCCGCGCCGGCCTGTCCCGCCATGCCCATGACGATCTGCTGCTCCACGGGGACGCCATCCAGCTTGGACATTTCCTTCGCGACCTGGGCCATGCCTTCGGCGATCTGCGGGTTTTGCATGAACATGTTCCCGCCGGGCGTCCAGTTCAATTTCTCGGCCATGCGCTTGTGGAAGTCGCGGACTTCCTGGTAGCCGGGAACTCCGGGGGCGAGCCACATGTCGGTGGTGATGAGCATGGAGCCCTTCTGTCCGGTCTTGGCGTCGGTGGTCTCCATCTCCATCTTCAGGATCATTTCCTTGGCGTCGAGGCCGTTAACCGCTTTGCTCTTGCCGGTGGCATCGGCGGAGACCTTGAAGTTCACCTGCGCGTCCGGGTTCTGCTTCATCTTCTCCTGCATCTGCTGCAGCATCTGCTTCATTTCCTCGAACGTCATGACGGAGTACTGCTTCTTCTGAAAGTCGACGCTCGTGATGGTCTGGGTGCCGAGATCGATGATGCTGGCCCGCTGCGCACTCTTGTGCACCATGCGGTCGCCTTTCACCGAAACCGTGGCCACGATCGGCTCCCGGGCCTGTTTGGAGAAGACACCGACGACTTTCATCATGCTCATGAGAGCGCCGCCGGTGATGGTGCTGGTTTCCTGATAGGTGAAATCCGCCAGCAGCGGCGCCGCCGCCAGCATGGCCAGACTCGCGATGGTCGCGACCTTCTTCATGAAAAAGCCTCCGTTGAATATCCGTACCATAAGCAAGACCCGCGATACAATACATGCTGCAAGCGGAGAGTACTGTGAGCGATCTAACCATCCGTCCCACTGCCAAGTTCCTGATCGCGCGGTTCATCGCTACCGGGATCGTCTTCCTGGCCATCGAGATCTGGTATTTCGTCTCGCTGCGCGATAAAGAGAGTGTGCACCTGCTGCCCTTCATCGCGCCCATCGTCTTCATTCCGGCGTTTCTGCGGCTGGCCAAGCGGCAGCTGACGACGGTCACGCTGGCTGGGGACCGGCTGCGCTACGAGACCGGGTTCGCCGGCAAGACCACGCGGACCATCCAGGTCTCCAAGCTGCAGGACGTGCGCGTCGACCAGCGGCCGATGCAGCGCCTCTTCAAGGTCGGCGATATTTCGATCGAGACCGCGGGAGAGACCAGCCGGCTCACGATTGCGGACGTGGACAATCCGCAAACCATCGCGGACATGATTCTCGATCGCGCCCACGGAGGGCAGACCACAAGCCAATGAGCGGGAAACTCGAAGGACGCATCGCCGTCATCACCGGCGCGAGTAAAGGACTGGGCAAGGCCATGGCGATCGCGCTCGCCAGGGAAGGGGCGCGCGTGGCGCTGGTCTCGCGCGACCTTGCGCAACTGGAGGCGGTGGGCGACGAAATCGCCGCCGCCGGAGGCGAGACCGCGGCTTTTGCCGCCGATGTCACCAGCGAAGAGCAGGTGCGCCATATGGAGCGCGCCGTGCTGGCGCGCTTCGGCGCGGTCCACATCCTGATCAACAACGCGGGCGTGAACGTGCGCAAGCCAGTGGAGGAATTCACGCTCGAAGAGTGGCACCGCGTGATGGACACCAACGTCACGGCGGCGTTTCTGCTGTGCCGCTCCTTCGTTCCGGCCATGAAGGGACAGGGCTACGGCCGCATCCTCAACATGACCTCGATCATGAGCCACGTGTCCATGCCGCACCGCATCGCCTATTCGGCGAGCAAGACGGCGCTGCTGGGGCTCACCCGCACGCTGGCGCTGGAACTGGCCGGCGACGCGATCACGGTGAACGGGATCAGCCCCGGGCCGTTCGCCACCGAGATGAACCGTCCCTTGATCGATAATCCCGAGTTGAACGCGCAGTTCATCGCGAGCATTCCGCTGGGGCGGTGGGGCAAGGTTGAGGAGATCGGCGGGCTGGCGGTGTTTTTATGTTCGCCGGAAGCCGGCTTCATCACCGGGACCGACATCCTGATCGACGGCGGCTGGTGCGCGCGCTGACGGCAGCCTTGTAGCCGGGGCGGGAGCGGCCGGGCTTGCCGCCAGGAGACCCGGTACCGGCCTTGCGAAGGCCGGCGAGATGAGGTGTGTTACGCTCCAGTGGGAGACCGCTCCGCCTTGCGACTGCGTGGTCTCGACAGTCATTCTCACTGAGGTGTATACATGTCATCCACCAGGATCACGTGGACCAAGACCGACGAGGCGCCGGAACTCGCTTCACATTCACTGCTGCCCATCTTACGCGCGTATTTAAAGGAAACGGGGGTGGAGGTCGAGACGGCCGACATCTCGCTGGCTGGACGGATCGTCGCCAATTTTCCTGAGCGCCTTCGCGAGGACCAGAAGATTCCCGATGAGCTGACCCGCCTGGGCGAGCTCGCGCAGACACCGGACGCCAACATCGTCAAGCTTCCCAATATCAGCGCTTCGATTCCGCAACTCCGGCAGGCGATTGCGGAACTGCGGGAAAAGGGCTACGGCATTCCCGATTATCCCGAGGATCCGGCGACGGAGGAAGAACGCGCGCTGCAGGCGCGGTTCGCGGCGGTCCTGGGTTCGGCCGTGAACCCCGTATTGCGCGAGGGCAATTCGGACCGCCGCGCGGCCGCGTCGGTGAAGCGATTCGCCCGCAAGCATCCGCACAAGATGATGAAAGAGTGGCCGAAGTCGGGTTCGGTGACGCGCGTGGCCCACATGAGCGGCCGGGACTTCTACGGCAGCGAGAAATCCACGACGGTGGACGCCTCAACCGACGTGCGCATCGAATTCGCCGATGACGGCGGCGCGGTGAAGGTGTTGAAGCCGAGGGTCCCGCTGCTGGAAGGCGAAGTCATCGACTGCGCGGTGATGAGCGTGGCGGCGCTGCGGAGCTTCTATGCGGAGCAGATGGCCGCGGCGAAGGCGGACAACGCGCTGTTGTCGCTGCACCTGAAGTGCACGATGATGAAGGTCAGCGATCCGGTGATGTTCGGGCACTGCGTATCGGTGTATTTCGCCGATGCCCTGGAAAAGCACGCCGCTGCGATCGCGGAGACCGGCGCCAACGTCAACAACGGGCTGGCCGACGTGCTGAGCAAACTCGGCCACCTTCCCGCCGGGAAGAAGGCCGAGATCGAAGCCGACATCCGGGCCTGTTACGACAAAGGTCCGAGCCTGGCGATGGTGGATTCGCGCGCGGGCAAGACCAACCTCCACGTGCCCAACGATGTAATTGTCGATGCGTCGATGCCGGTCGTCATCCGCGACGGCGGCAGGATGTGGAACCAGGCCGACGCTCTGCAGGACACCGTTGCCATGATTCCGGACCGCTGCTACGCCACCATTTACCAGGTCGTGATCGAGGACTGCAAGAATCACGGGCAGTTCGACCCGGCGACCATGGGCAGCGTGTCCAACGTGGGGCTGATGGCCAAGAAGGCCGAGGAGTACGGCTCGCACGACAAGACGTTCATCGCGCCGGGCAACGGCACGATTCGCATCGTCGAGGCGAGCGGCAGGACGCTGCTGGAACAGAAGGTCGAGCGCGGCGATATCTTCCGCGCCTGCCAGGCGAAAGACGAGGCCATCCGCGATTGGGTGGCGCTCGGTGTGACGCGGGCACGGGCAACCGGCGCGCCGGCGGTGTTCTGGCTCGACCCGGAGCGGGGCCACGATGCGCAGATCATCCGGAAGGTGAAAAGCTACCTGGGCGAACACGACATCTCGGGGCTGGAAATCAGGATCATGACGCCGGTAGAGGCGATGAAGTACTCGCTGGAGCGAATTCGCCGCGGCGAGGACACCATCGCCGTGACGGGCAACGTGCTTCGTGACTACCTCACCGACCTGTTCCCGATTCTGGAGTTGGGGACGAGCGCCCGCATGTTGTCGATCGTGCCGCTGCTGCGAGGCGGCCAACTGTTCGAGACCGGCGCGGGCGGTTCGGCGCCCAAGCACGTGCAGCAGTTCCTGAGCGAAGGGCATCTGCGCTGGGACTCGCTGGGCGAATACTGCGCGCTGGTGCCGTCGCTGGAGTTGGTTGCGACGAAGACCGGCAACCGGCGGGCGGCAATACTCTCGAAAACGCTGGACGAGGCCATCGGAGAGTATCTCGAAGGCGCCCGCTACCCCTCGCGCAAGGTGAACGAGATCGACAACCGCGGCGCGACGTTCTATCTCGCGCTGGCGTGGGCCAAGGCACTCGCCGCCCAGGACGAGGACGCGGCGTTGAAGCAACGCTTCGTTCCGGTGGCCGCCGCGCTGGCGGAGAACGAGGGCAAGATTGCCGCGGAACTGCTGGCGGCGCAGGGCAAGCCGGCGGACATCGGGGGCTACTATCGCGCGGTCGACGCGAAATGCGCCGCGGCAATGCGGCCCAGCGCTACGTTCAACGAAATCATCGACCGAATGTAGCGGCGGCTGCCCGGCGCTCCCATCCCGGATTAGGGCGGCTGCGTGCGCGGCCGCCCTGCCGCGCGCGCCCGGCGCAACATGTTAGGGTGCGGATTGTGAACCGTCTCCTGAGAAATCTGCTTCTGGCAGGTGTGCTGTTGCCCTGCGCCGACCGGGCGCAACACAACGCGGCCGATCCGCGTCGCGCGGCCGAATTGCTCTCCGAGTCGGCGGCCGGACTGCAAACGCTCCAAGGCTGGTACGTCGAGGAGACGGGTTTGTGGAAGACCACGGGATGGTGGAACGCCGCCAACGGGCTGACGGTTCTGGTGGATTACGCGAAATTGAGCGACACTCCGGACCTGCGGGCCACCATCGCCAACACTTTCGACCGCAATTCGCAGAAGAACTTCCTCAACGAGTACAACGACGACGAGGGCTGGTGGGCGCTGGCCTGGGCGGGCGCGTACGAACTCACCCACGAAGCGCGCTACCTGGCCATGGCGGAGACCATTTTCGCCGATATGGCTGCCGGTTGGGACGACACCTGCGGCGGCGGCATCTGGTGGAAGAAGCCCAGGCAATACAAGAACGCCATAGCCAACGAACTGTTCCTGTCCGTAGCGGCCAAACTGGCGAGTCTCACGCCGGACTCCGATAAGCGGGCGGGCTACCTGGATTGGGCGCGGCGCGAGTGGCTGTGGTTTGCCGCGTCGGGCATGATCAATTCCAACAACCTGGTGAACGACGGCCTGGATGCCACCTGCCACAACAACCGTCGAAATACGTGGACCTACAATCAGGGCGTGATCCTGGGCGGTTTGACGATGCTGTCCGCACAATCCGGCGATCCCAAGCCGTTGGAGGCGGCGCAGACCATCGCGCTATCGGCCATGGCGCGGCTCACCGATCTGGATGGCGTTCTGCACGACACCTGCGAGCCGGCGCGCTGCGGGAACGATGCGCCGCAGTTTAAAGGCATTTTCGCGCGGAACCTGGCCGTGCTGAACGCGGCCGTTGCGGTGCCGGGCTTCCGCGCGTTCCTGCGGAGAAATGCCGAGAGCATCTGGAAGAATCGCGATTCCGACGGACGGTTCGGCCTGGTGTGGTCCGGACCCTCCGAGGTGAAGACGGCGGCGACCCAGATTAGCGCCCTGGACGCGCTGGTAGCCGCCGCGGTCGCCGAAGGCGCCTCCGGAAAGTAGCTCCGTCGAGTTGACGGGCATCCTGATCGATGGCGGCCGGTGTGCGAGCTGAGACGCGGTTGCGCTGGCTTGGGCGAGGCCGGATGCTAAAAAGGAGCGGAATTGGCCGGCAACTGATGATATGACACGCGCCGAACTTGTTCAGCAGTTGGTCCTTGCCGCGATCAGCGATGACTTCGAGAACGGGGACCAGGTCAACCTACGAGATGTCGCCGCGCGGACGGCGATGTGCGGATTCACGGTTCAGCGTGCCGATATCGTGGAAGTGCTGACAGGCCTGGTTGAAGGCGGGTTGGCCAAGGCTTACGACCTGGTGGCTGCGGGGCCGGACCCATTTTCCGGCGAACTCCCGGGGATGCCCCGACTCGATGTTGTCGAGGAGGATTTCAGGACTTATTTCTACGCCACGGAAAAGGGGCTGGAAGCTCTCCGTTCGCAGGCGGCATCGTGGCCATTCGACGGTGAAGGCTTGCTCCGCCCCGGCTGCGAGCCGGCAGAGGCCTGAGGCCGCATCTGTTCGCGTAGTTGCCCCGCTATTACGGCAATGTGTAATAACCGGGCCGCGCGACTACCCTCAGGGCTGCCGATCCTGCGGGTTTGCGGACTTCGACCTTCAGCTTTCGATAGGTTCCGCCTTTGGCGGAGTTGGATGCTTTGTATCCGAGCGTGTATCGTTCGCGCAGAGTCCGCCCGAGCTTCGATCCGACGCCCGGTGTGCCGTCCAGGGTAACGGCCGTGCCTCAGTACGATCCGCCACGAGTACCGGGGTGAAGATCTCGCTCTGATTCGTCTGGCGCTGTGCTCTTGCGGCGGTGCTCAGTAGCGCAAGCAATGCCAAGCGAAATGGCTGGACTGCAAACTATCGATTCATAGTGACTCCGGCGAGCGTCGCTCGCCTTTGTCGGCCGGAGGCCGACACTACCAGGAGCGATGTCCGTCAGCTCGATGGAGCCGGTTTCCGGGGGCCGGTTTCCCGGGTTGAGCGGCGCCTCTCCGCTATAATAGCGGCGGTTTGACCATGCCGCCGCAAACGCCTTCGTCCGCCGCAAGCCGTCCGTCCGTACTCCACGCACCTGGCTGGGGGCGCTTCACCTGGAGGACGCTGCCGGCTTGGGCGATCTCGTTGGGGATCGGCGCCCTCACCGCGCTCTTTATTTACGTGGCCACCGCGGATCGCCTCGTGCTGACCATCGATGAGGGAACCTTCCTGAGCAGCGGCGTCAACGTGCTTCACGGCGCCGTCCCCTACCGGGACTTTTTCGCCAACACCGGTCCCGGAGACTTCTGGCTTTTGGCGCTAATATTTCGATTCGCCGGGATCTCGCTGCGCAGCGCCCATTCGCTGGTTGCTCTGGACTGCGGCCTGATCATCGGCCTCACCGGCTGGTTGACGGCGCGGTTTGCGGGCAGGCGCGCGGCGCTGGCGTGGCCGGTTCTGTGTCTCGCGTTATTCCTGTCCAGCCCGACGTACCTGGTGACCAACCACCGCTGGGACGCCAACGCGCTCGCGCTCGGCGCCATGGCAGCGTGCCTGCTTGCCATCGAGTCCAACAGCCGCTCAGCGGCCTTTCTCGCCGGCCTCCTGGGTGTACTTGCCGCGTGGGTCACGCCGCCTGTCGGCCTGTTGGCCGCGGTGGTTGCGTTCAGGCTGTTGCTGGATCGCAAGACCTGGACGTTGGTTCCGCGCCACCTGGCCGGGGCCGCGCTGGGGACGGTGGCGCCCGCGGCCTGGTTGGCGTCGCAAGGCGGACTCGGACCGATGTTCGACTCCCTGTGGTGGAACGCTTCTCATTACTCCGGCGCGAACCTGGTGCCGTATGGGTTTCTCATGGGAGGGCCGGCCGCGCTGTTTGGCGGCGCGCACGGCATTGAGTGGGTGGCGCGGATCCTGTTCGCGTTCGCCTTCCTGCTGCCGGCGATCCTGCCATTGGCGGCAGGCCTGGCGTGGCTGCCCGCGCTCCGCGATCCCAGGCGGCCCGAAGCGTTTCTCCTGCTCTGCGGCATCGCACTGGTTGCCTCCAACTATCCCCGCTGCGATCTGACGCACCTGGTCTACGTATGTCCGGTGTTCCTTGTACTGGGCGCGGCCTGGCTGCAACGGCACGTGTCCGGTTTGGCTTGCGTGGTCGCCTTCCTGGTGCCGTTTCTTCCCGCGCTCGCCATGTCCCGGCAGAACCTCGCGGGCGCGGAGCAGACCGTGGTCGCCACCAGCGTCGGGAGCATCCGGATTTCGCAGGAGGACGCGCCGTCGCTGGGTTTGGCGGTACGCCACGTGAGGGCCGGCGACTCCCTGTTTGTCTTCCCCTACGAGCCCATCTTCTACTTCGTCACGCAGGGCCGCAATCCTACCGGTTATCCCTGGCTGCAGCCGGGGATGATGAGCGACCAGGATGAGCGCGCCGCGCTCGCGGAGTTGAGTGCCGATCCGCCGAAGTGGATCCTCTACCGGGCGTTGCCTGCCGAGGCGTATCTGCGGGTCTGGCCCGGCGCCGATCCCGCACGCCTTCGCATGCCGCTGATTGAAGAGTTCATCCGCGGGCGGTATGTGGACTATGCGGCCGCGTCCAGCGGCGACGGGGAGCGGAGACTCCTCGTGCGCAGGTAGTCCGCGTGGCGGTTACCGATGCTCGTGAAGTTCCGGCATCCCGAGGCGGCTTACGGTGTCGCGCTCGAAATCGAACTCGATGAGCACGGCGGTTTCGTCGCCCACGACCCAGCCGTCGTGACCCGGCTCGATGGAAACCACTTGCGGCGCGACGAATTCGAGGGTACATCCGTCCTGGTACTGAATATGGATGCGGCCGCGCGCGAGAAAGCCGACGTGAGCGTGCATGCAGAGGCTGGTGCCGGCGACGGCCTTCATGTGGTCGGACCAGCGGAATCCGGGCGGGTAGATCAGGCGCTTGACGCGGGCGGCGCCGGTTCGAACGATGTCAAGCTGGATGCCGCCGATGTCGCGATGGTCGCATCCCTGGACGGGCGCGCAGAGTGGATCGGTGCTGTTCATTGGTTCCCTCCC
Organism: Acidobacteriota bacterium; assembly: GCA_018268835.1. Taxonomy (GTDB): domain Bacteria; phylum Acidobacteriota; class Terriglobia; order Bryobacterales; family Bryobacteraceae; genus Solibacter. The sequence goes on from JAFDVU010000109.1 coordinate 19,094, forward strand.
GGTGGATTCTATCAGTCCCAGCGGCGGTGCGGGCGGGCTTCGCCCGCCGGCGGAGTAGGGTCGAAAACGTGAGCGCAGATTTGGGTTCGATCCAAAGGTCGGCCGGAGGCCGACGGTACCATGCGGGTGTGCGGGCGGGCTTCGCCCGCCTTAGGGGCAGGCCGGGAGGCCTGCGCTACTATGCGGGGCCGTAGACGGCGAAGGTGCCGAGCCAGTGGCCGCCTTCGTAGTGTTCGGTGCGGATACTTTCGAGGCCGGCCTGGCGGAGGCGCGCGGCGAGGGCGGCGAGGGGTTGGCGCTGTGGGTCGGCGGCGGGGAGGCGGGTAAGGATGCCGCGGAGCATCCAGGCGCGGCTCAGGTTGAGGCCGGCGAGGTGGTAGAGCTTGCCGTCGGTGGGGTCGATGACACGCGTGGGCTCCAGATCGATGCGGGGCAGGAAGGCGTGGAACCACGCGGGGAATTCGGCCGCGGGCAGGACGCGGCGCATCAGGTCGGCTTCGGCGAGGCAGGGGGAGAGGAAGTCCTCGCCCGAGGGTTCGTAGCCGATGGGGCAGGCGCGGTCCCTCGCGTAGTAATCGCGGGCGCGGGATTCGATGAGCGACGCGAAATCGCGGTGTCCGGTGGCACGGGCGTAATCCAGCATGAGGCCGAGGCCGAAGGCGGTGTTGTTGTGCTCGCCGGTGCGGATGGGGTGGGCGAGTTTGGGCAGCCAGGCGGAGACGCGGGCGATCGCGGCGTCTTCCAGGGGGCGCAACGCGGCGGCCCACTGGCGCGCTTCGGGATCGTCCCAACCGTGCAACTCGGCGGCGAGTTCGAGCAGCCAGGCGAGGCCGTAGGGCCGCTCGAAGGTGTTGCGGCCGTCGGCCGTCAGGTACTTCACTTCGCCGGCGATGTTGGACGGGGTGAGGTCGCGGGCGACGGCGGCGCGCGCGGGCGCGGCGAAGGGCGCCTGCGGGAAGAGGCGGGCGAGCCGCACGAGCAGCCAGTGGCCGTGGACGGAGGAGTGCCAGTCGTAGCAGCCGTAAAAGGCGGGGGTGAGTTCGCGCGGCGGCTTCACGTCGGCATCGGAGTTGAGCGAGTGCGCGATCTTGTTGGGGTACTCTTTGTGGACGCAATCGAGGGCGAGCGCGGCGAAGCGCGCGGCCTGCTGTTGATCGAAGTCGGATGCGGACATGGCGGTGGCGGCGAAGATGAGGGTGCAGATGAGGACGCGGGTCATGGGACTCCTTCCTATTTTGGCGCGTAGGGGCTGGCGGGATTCCATTTCGGGCGTTGGGGGGCGCCGGCGATCTCGCGCACGACGCGGCCGAAGAAGTCGTTGAACTTCGCGGCGGCGGCGGGATCCCAGGGCTGGGCGAGATCGTCCTTCGGGCTGTGGTAGCGCTCGGCGTACCAGCGGCGGTAGACGGCCTCTTCGGGGCTGCCTTTTTCGTAGCCGAAGATGAAGCCGACCGAGGGCACCCCGATTCCCATGAAGCTCCAATGGTCGCTGCGGCGGAGAAGGTTGCGCTCGGGTTCGGGATCGGGCTGGACGCGGATGTCCATGGCGGTGGCGACGCGGCGCACGGTGTCGCCGAGGGTGGAATCGTCGAGCGCGAGCGTGGTGAGGATCTTCAGGGGGAAGATGGGGCGGAGTTGATCGAGGTTCACGTTGGCGACGAAGGCGGTCCTGGGCAGGGTGGGGTGCGCGACGTACCAGCGGGAACCGAGGAGGCCTTTCTCTTCACCGGTCCAGACGGCGAAGAGGAGCGGGCGCTTGAGGCGCGTGCCGGAGTCCTTAAGGCGCTCGGCGAAATCGATGAGGGTGGCGACGTAGGCGGCATCGTCGAAGGCTCCGTTATAGATGTTGTCGCCGTCTTTCCAAGGCTCGCCGATGCCGTAGCCGTCGAGGTGCGCGGAGACTACGACGTATTCGCCGGCGAGCGCGGGATCGGAGCCGGGGAGGACGCCGAGGATGTTGTCGGCGCGCAGGTCGCTCGACTCCATGTTGAGGTGCGCGCGCAGGCGTACGGCGAGATCGAAGGTGGGCAGCGGCTTGCCCGCCTCGGCGAGGGCGGCGAGTTCACGGTAGGTGTGGCCGGAGCCCGCGAAGAGATCTTCGGCGGCGGCGGGGTTGAAGCGGAGGGCGAGTCCGGCGGCGCGCGGGGAGGGGGCGGGGGTGTCACCGGCGAGCGTGACGGCGACGGCGTATTGCACGGGCCAGCGGGCCGGTTCGGGTCCGGTGGTGGAATCGATGGCGAGGGTGCCGAGCGCGGTGGAGGAGGCGGGAGCGGCGGCGCGGCGCATCCCGGTATTGAGGCGCACCAGGATTTTTCCGGAGGCCTCGGGGGGAGCGCTTTGTCCGGCAAAGACCAGGGGGGCGTCGATGGCTTCGGGCAGTCCGGCGCGCGCGGCGATTGAGATCTGGTGCAGCCATTCGAGCCGGCGCACGCTACCGTCGCGGGAGATGAGGGCGGCGTCGGAGCGATCGGCGCGGAGCCGCACCTTGTGCATGGGGACGGACTGGTACCAGGAGCCGTTCTCACCGGCCGGACGCAAGCCGGCGGCTGCGAACTGACGCACCACGTAGCCGGCTGCCTTCCGGTAACCCTCGCTGCCGGTGTCGCGGCCGGCGAGCGAATCGTTGGCCATGGCCTGGAGGTGGCTCCACCAGCGGCGCGTGGCCGGGGTGGGGTCGGTGGCGGAAAGCAGGGACGGCAGAAGCAGCACGAGTGCGAGGAACTTCATGGGGAGAGCGTAGCATGGGCGGCGCGGCGCGGATGGGGGTTTCGGGCCACCTGCGCTCGCCTGGACAGGCGGGGAGACCTATCCTACAAACACCTCAGGGCACGGATTGGGTCGAGCGAGGCAGCGCGGCGCGCGGGGATGAGGCAGGAGGCGGCGGCAATCAGTATGAGGAAGGCGGGGACGGCGAGGAAGGTCGCTGCATCCGTCGGACTCACTCCGTAGAGCAGGCTGGCCGCGGTGCGGCTCACCGCGAAGGCGAACGCGAGGCCGATGGCGGAGCCGGCGAGGGTGAGTGCGATTCCCTGCCGGAGCACCATGGTGAGCACCTGCAGGCTTGTAGCGCCCACGGCCATGCGGACGCCGATTTCGGAGGTTCGTCTGGCGACGGCGAAGCTGATCAGACCGTAGAGGCCGATGGAGGAGATGAGCAAACCGACTATTCCGGTGAGTCCGAACAGGAGCGCCGTCAGCCGTGGAAGATAAAGGGCGCGGGAGATCTGCGCCTCCATCGTGCGGACACCAAATACGGCGAGGCCGGGATCGGCCTTGCGGATCGCCTGGCGCGCGAGTTCGGCATAAGCGGCCGGGTCGCCGTGTGTGCGCAGGACGAGAGTGAGGCCGGTGAGGGAATCGTTGCCGTGGAGATCGCGCGCGATCGGGAAATAGAGGCAGGGATGGGGATCTTCGCCGATCGTGCGGGATTTGGCGGTCTGAACCAGCCCGACGACGAGGACGGTTCGGCCGAGGTACGAGATACGGCGTCCGATGGGGTTTTCGCCGGGAAAGGCTTTGGCGGCAGCGGTCTGGTTGAGGATCGCGATGTCGCCGGAGGGGTTGCCGGGGCGGAAGTCCTCGCCGGAGAGCAGGCGGATGCCGAGCGTGTCGAAGAAGAGGGGTGCGACCGAATAGATGTCGGCGCGGATCCGGGTTTCGCCGCCGGCGGCCTGGTCTTCGCGAGTGAAAGCGTTCTGGGTGCCTTCGAGATTGAGCGGGACGCTGTCGGCGAGGCTGGCGGATTCGACGCCGGGGATGGCGCGAACTCCATTGAGAATTTCGCCAGTGACACGCCGTGCGTCGCTAGCGGTGTAGCGGTTCAGGCTAGGATCGAATTCGAGAAGGAGCAGGTTGCGATGGGAGAATCCGAGGACGGCGTTGCGGGCGGAATCGAAGCTGCGCAGGAAGAGGCCGGAAGAGATCAGCAGCACCATGCAGATGGCGACCTGCGCGACCACCAACAGGTTGCGCAGGCCGAAGCGCCGGAGGTGCGCGAGGGGTTCGCCGCCGCCTTTGAGCGCTCCGGTGAGATCGGGGCGCGTCGCTCGCAAAGCCGGGACGAGGCCGAAGACCACTCCTGTGAGGACGGAGAGAGCGATCGAGAAGAGCAGGACGCGATTGTCCAGGGAAAGGGAGAGATCGACGGGTAGGGAAAGCGGGATGCGGGACCTGGCGACGGCGAAAGCGCCAAACTGCGCCAGGGCGTAGCCGGCGGCGCCGCCGAGCAGCGCGAGGAGCGTGCTCTCGGTGAGCAACTGCCGGAGGAGACGTCCGCGGCCGGCGCCGATGGCGAGGCGGGTGGCGATCTCCTTCCGCCGGGCCGATGCGCGTGCGAGCAACAGGTTCGCGACATTCGCGCAGGCGGTGCAGAGGACGAGCGCCGCCACGACCAGCAGCAGCAGGAAGAACGCGGTAGCGAGTTTGCGGACGCCGGGGTTGAGTTGTCCAGCACGCTCGATGCGGAAGGCGCGTTCCCTGTTGGTCGAGGGATAAGTGGAGGCGAGCCGTTTGCCGAGCACGTCGATTTCGGAGGCGGCGGTTCTCGCGTTAGCGCCGGGGCGCAGCCTGCCAGCGGCCATGAGCCACTGGCCGCCGCGGTCGCGCAGGCGGTCGCCGCCCATTCCTTCGCCGGCGAGCACATCCAGCATGGAGAAGGGCAGCCAGAAGTCGGAGTAGAACATGGATTCGGTGCCGCGAAAACCGGGAGCGGTGATGCCAACGACCGTGACCTTGCGGCGATTCAGTTCGATGGTGCGTCCGAGCAGGGCGGGGTCGGCGGAGAAGCGCGACTGCCACAAGGGGTAGCTCAGGACGACCGCGGGCGGGCTGCCGGGTTGGTCATCGCGGGGGGCGAAGCCGCGGCCGGCGGCGAAGGCCGGGCGCACGACATCGAAGTAGTTAGCGGTGACGAGCGAGCCCCAGGAGCGGCGGGGCTCTCCGCCGGTCGTAATCATGGCCGGCACGAACTGGAAGTAGGCCGCGATTCCCTGGAAGGAGCGCGCCTGGCGGAGGTCCTCAATATCGGGAAACGAGAGGCTCTGGCCGGCCTTGCCGCTGCGCAGGTTCAGGCCGGCGATGCTCATGAGGCGCGGCGGTTCTTCGACGGGCAGCGGGCGGAAGAGCGCGACGTTGGCGAGGCTGAAGACCAACGAGCAGGCGCCAATGCCCAGGGCCGCCGAGAGCACGGCGACGGCGGCGAAGCCGGGCTGCTGGCGAAGGGTTCGGAGGGCGAGGGCGGTGTCGCGCAGAAGGTCGCTCGGCCATCGGGCGATCCACACCTGGCGCGAGTCCTCCTGCAGATGCGCGAGGTTGCCGAAGTGCCGGAGTGCGGCGGAACGGGCCTGAGACTCGGCCATGCCATCCTCCACGAGTGCCTGGGCCATCATTTCGAGATGGGCTTGCATCTCTTCGCGCAGGAAACGGGCGCGGTCGCGGGAGTGCAGCCAGTAGCGAAGGCGTCTTTGCCAGCGCCGGAACATCACGCCATCCCCATGACGCGCGCGATGGCGCCGGTCATGCGGCGGTAGCGCGCGGATTCGGAAGCGAGAGCCTTGCGGCCCTCGGGAGTGAGTTTATAGAAGCGCGCGCGCCGGTTGTTGGAAGAGAGCGCCCACTCGCCTTCGATCCAGCCATCGAGCTCCAGGCGCTGGAGAGCGGGGTAGAGGGAGCCTTCCTCGACCTGGAGGATGTCGTCGGAGAGCTGTTTGAGGAGTTGTGCGATGGCGTAGCCGTGGAGGGTTCCGCGGGTGAGGGTCTGGAGGACCATCATGTCCAGGGTGCCCGGAAGGAGATCGTTCTTTCCCATAGACAATCTGAGTATACGGCAAGCGCCCGGGAGAAGTTCCCGGAAAGACGGAATCCGGTCGGCTGCAACTTTTCTATTGCTTGTTGCATCAGATATCTTGAAATCGAGAGACGAGCGATGAAAGAGCCGAAGATTCTGGTGATTGCGGGGAGTACGAGGAAGGAATCGGTGCATCGGAAGCTGGCGCGGCAGGCGGCCGAGGCTTTGCGCGCGGCGGGCGCCGAGGCGGTGCTGGCGGACCTGCGAGAGTATCCGTTGCCGCT